>NZ_JBLYZK010000020.1:0-56390 GCF_048551395.1 Acinetobacter sp. TY1 | reverse complement strand
TACTTAACAACTCAGCACTTCGCGCTTCGTTCGTTTCCGTCTATCTCGTCGGTATGGGGTGCATTCTATACCATTTCTTTCTCAACGCAACCCCCAAAATGCATTATTCATGCCAAGCGACTTTTTTTTATACCAAATTACTCTTTTAGTTCGCTTTTAGCCTATTTATTCAACAAAATTACTCTAAATAATCTGATTCTTTTATAATAATCTCAATATAAAAGCCTCAAAAACCCCAAATTCAACTAATCTTTCAACATCAAGCTCTTTTTTACTCTAGTAAAATAGTTGCATTTTAAAATACCTATATAAGGCTTTTGATTTTCTTATACCAATATCGTCATACCTTAAAAATATAAAAAATAGGAAACACTACAATTTTCTCAAATATTTAAAATCCCAATATTCCTACTATCACTTCAGTGCCTATTTATAAATAGAAGCTAGTTTTTAAAAGTGATCTAGTAGAAGTTTAGTCTTCTAAATCACTTTTAGATCTATATATAGATGCATTAACTTATTTTTAAATCTTTTTTATAGCTCTATTCCATATTAGATATAATTTTTATTTCCTACTCATGTAAACGCTAGAGTAACCATGTAGTTTTTATAAATTATAAAATAGTTATATTTAAGCTACACATCTTATTGAAAGTCTCTTCTTTTTATCACGACTATTTATGTATAAAAATTGCAGATCAAGGATCTGCCTTTTTTGTTTATGATAATACCCATGAAGAATATAATAATTTTTAAATATCAATATATTAAACCAAAAACACAAGTGAAAATCTTATAGTCAGAACTTTTATTCATAGCATAACGATTGTCGCTTTATAGTATTGTTGAATAAATATCTTCACAAAGCTAAACCCTATTTTCTCATTAATGATAAATCATTTTCATACTCAAGTTTTTTATCAGATAACTTACTCCACGTGGAACAATCGCTATTTTGCTATAGTTTTTGCGATCAAAAATATCGATCCAAATAGAATCTAAGAAAAGGAAAGTTGATTGATATTATACGTTAGAATCATATAGCAAAGAAAAAGGGAAACGATCTCTCCCAAAATCATTCCCCTATTAAAGTCAAATCTAGTGATTTGACCGATTATTTCGCAGTTATTATTATTTTGTACTTGTGCCCTCTGAAATGTGATTTAAACCACAATTTTCGTTACTTAATATAATCAGATTATTTAGCAAATGCAATCAAAATAGAAAAAATTAATCACTGTTTTTATAGATGTTTTTTTTATGACAATATATTTAATAGAGATAAAGAAATATACAAAAAGACCACCTTTTGGCAGCCTTTATTTTTCAATTACTTAACAACAAATTACCTTAATCAGTAAAGGTTACTTTCGCAATTGCTTTCTTACTTGCCTGAATAATCAAAGTACCATTTTCTTTGACCATAAAGCCTGCATCAACTACATTCCAATCAACCTTAACTGCACCACGACCAACAGCATCTTTAGATTGAGCTGAATTTTTGGTTAAGCCTGCGGCACGAAGAATTGAAATAATCGAAACTTCACCACCAAACTCACCACGTGAAATGGTTACTTCAGGCGTTCCTTCAGGAAGTTCACCTTCAGTAATTAAGTTACCTGCTCCTTTGTGGGCATGTTCAGCAGCTTCAGTACCGTGGAAACGTTCAACCAATTCCAGTGCAAGAATTTTCTTCACATCTTGAGGATTACGACCTTCTTCAACCTCTTTCAATAGAACCGCAATTTCATCTAATGATTTGAAGCTGAGTAAATCAAAATAGCGTTCAATTAGGCTATCTGGCATAGAAAGGACTTTTTGATACATCGCACCCGGTGCATCAAATACGCCAATATAGTTGCCTAAAGATTTAGACATCTTATTTACACCATCCAAACCTTCAAGGATGGGTACAGTAATACACACTTGCGCTTCTTGATCATAACGACCTTGAAGTGTACGTCCCATCAATAAGTTAAAGGTTTGATCTGTACCACCCAACTCAACATCGGCTTCAAGTGCAACCGAGTCATAACCTTGTACCAATGGATACAAAAACTCATGAATTGCAATCGGCTGATGGTTGTTATAACGCTTGGTGAAATCATCACGTTCAAGCATACGCGCCACAGTTTGCTGTGAAGCCAACTGAATCAAATCAGCCGCAGATTTTTCTGCAAACCATTCTGAGTTAAAACGTACTTTCGTTTTAGCAGGATCAAGAATTTTAAAAACTTGTTCTTGATAGGTTTTAGCATTCTCTAATACTTGTTCACGTGACAATGGTGGACGGGTTGCGCTCTTTCCTGTTGGATCACCAATCATGGCAGTGTAATCACCAATCAAGAATGTCACGTCATGACCTAAGTCTTGGAACGTTTTTAATTTATTGATTAAAACGGTATGACCTAAGTGCAAATCTGGCGCTGTAGGATCAAAGCCCGCCTTAATTTTTAAAGGACGATTTTCTTTGAGTTTCTTTAAAAGATCCTCTTCAGAAATAATTTCGTGTGTACCTCGTTGAATGAGGGCAAGTTGTTCTTCGGCTGGCAGGAAATTTGACATCACAAAACCCAAATACATATGTTGTTCAATTTGTGCGATATACTAACACTTTTTCAGCACAATGCAGGCGAAGTATATTTCATGACAACAATCTATATTGGCGTAATGACGGGCACGAGCATGGACGGCGTCGATTTTGTTGCTGCTTCATTTAATCCACTCCACATTCATGCAACATTAACCGTACCTTTCGATCCTCATTTACGTGATGAATTGATGGAACTCACGTTACCTGATGACAATGAAATTGACCGCATGGGTAAAGCTGATATGGCTTTGGCTACTATGATTGGACACGGCGTAAACCAATTGATTGCTGAAAATAATCTAGATAAAACTCAAATTAAAGCCATTGGTTCACATGGGCAAACCATTCGTCATCGTCCTGAACATGGTTTTACCTTACAAATTGGTGATCCCAACATCATTACTGAAATCACGCAAATTCCAGTAATTTCCGATTTTAGACGTCGTGATATGGCAGCAGGTGGCCAAGGAGCACCCTTGGTTCCTGCATTTCACCAAGCACTCTTTCAACATGAAAGTATTCATCGGGTGATTTTAAACTTAGGCGGTATTGCCAATGTCAGCATGTTGCCCGCAGGTCAACCCAATGCTGTTTATGGTTTTGATACAGGACCTGCCAATATTTTGATGGATGCATGGTGTCACCGCTATACGGGCCAACCTTATGATGAAAATGGTAATTGGGCAGCGTATGGACAACCAATTCGTAGCCTACTTGATCGTTTACAGTCACATGAATATTTCTCCAAAGAACCCCCAAAAAGTACAGGACGTGAAGACTTTAATCTTGAATGGTTAGATGAAAAAATCACAGATTGGCGCAATGATCTTGAATATGATGAACTCGAAGATACACCTGAAAATGTACAAGCAACTTTACTAAAACTGACTACTCGTGCAATTAAAAAAGCCATTTATCGTTCAAATATGGATACTGGTGAAGTCTATGTCTGTGGTGGCGGTGCATATAATTCACATTTGCTTGAACAACTCCGTTGGCGTTTACGCAAACATAATTGGTCTGTGCAAACAACGTCTGCACTCGGACTTGCACCAACTTGGGTTGAAGCGACTGCTTTTGCATGGTTAGCAATGCGCTCAGATCAACATCTCAGTGGTAATCTTCCTAATGTGACAGGTGCTAAAGGTGATCGTATTTTAGGTACAATTACTTTTGTTTAAAATAGTTGAGTTATAGGTCGAAAATTGTAGAACAATGATCGACCTATAAAGCCTATTGCCTGTCCTGTACTGCTGTGAACAAAAAAAATAAAACTGCCACTATCAATAAAAATAATTTTGAGAATATTCCACAATGAACGTGAAACAACAACGCATCGAACAATACCAAAGAGATGGACTGACTTTTGATGTGATAGATCGTGGTCCTTTAGATGGAAAGCCGTTTGTATTACTGCATGGATTTCCCGAAACCAATCAAAGTTGGCAACACACTGCTGAAATTCTCAATCAGCAAGGCTACCGTACTTTTGCAGTCAACCAACGTGGATATAGTCTTGGTGCACAACCCTCGAAACGTCGTGACTATCGTAGCTCAGCGTTGGTTGAAGATATTAATACTTTACTTGATATTATTCAGGAACCTGCTTATTTGATGGGACATGACTGGGGTGCAGTTGTTGCGTGGGAAATAGCACAAACTTATCCTGAAAAAATTAAGCATCTCATTACTATTTCAGTACCACATAAAGCAGCATTTATGCGTTCAATGCTCAGTAGTAATCAGCTTTTCAAATCGTATTATATTGGACTATTCCAACTACCTAAAATCCCAGAACTACTCTTTGAAAAATTGCCAAGAATTGGTCTAGGTTTATTAAAAAATTCAGGAATGAATAAGCAACAATTGAAAGATTTTCAAAAAGAAATGGTACAAGACAAACGCCTAAGTACAGCGTTAAATTGGTATCGTGCCCTGCCATTTAGTTCAAATAAAAATTTAACTAAACCTGTGACTGTACCGACTTTATTTATTTGGGGCAAACATGACACAGCAATTGGTGAAAAAAGTGTAAAACTCAATAAAGACTATGTGGAAGCACCGTACCAAGAAGTGATTATGGATGCTACACATTGGATTCCTGTACAAAATGCCCAAGAACTTACACAACATGTATTAGCGAGCATTCAATAACATACCTATTTTTACGCTTAACCATTTCACACTCAAATAAAATCCATAAAAAAGCCCTCGTTATTTGAGGGCTTTTTTATTTCATTCGTCAGTCAGTACATCAACATATATTTTAGATTGAGAATGATGATCCACAACCACATGTAGTCGTTGCATTTGGATTATCTACAATAAAACGTGAACCTTCTAAACCTTCAAGATAATCTACTTTTGAACCGACTAAATACTGATAACTCAATGAGTCTACGAGCATTTTCACATCGCCATTCGAAAATTCGGCATCATCTTCATTTTGGCTTTCTGCAAAATTAAAGCCATAAGAAAAACCTGAACAACCGCCACCTGTCACATAAACTCGTAACATCAAATCTTGATTCCCCTCGCTATCACGTAGCTGGCGAACTTTATTTGCAGCATTATCAGTCATCTCAAGCACTTGTGCATTCATGATCGGTTTTCCTCAAACAATCTGGATGGTTCTAAAAAGACAAAACCATATATTCAGTATAATAACATACTCAATATATGGTCAGTCTACGAACTTTAAAGTTTATTCAGAGTAAAAGACTCTGAATATATTTGAGCTTACTTGTAGTTTTCGTCCTGAAGTGCGCATTCAAAGTTTTTCGGATTTTGTTTACAGCGGAACTGCCACAAAAACTTCATCATTTGTTTGTTATATACACCTTGCTTGGTCAAGCTAATACGTGATTCACGCATCAACTTTTGATAACCTGGTTGATCACCTGCAGGAACTTGCATCCAATATTTAGCAGGAATATCAGCCTTCATTTTTCCAATGATACCGTTAGCACGTGGTAATTGTGATTTTACCCAATCACGCGATTTTTGACCAAAACCTGCTGGGAATTTATCTGGGCGAATAATCAAATTACCCGTAATTTGCAAAATTGGATAATTGACAATCGCACCTTTGGTACCTAAACCTTTATGTAATTCTAACGGTTTAAATACAGCAGCAGGTGCACCAATAATGTCGACCTGACCATTGTTAAACTTTGCACCAAAGTTAGTTACATCAGCACTTACTGCCTGTGCACCGATTTGCTGAACCATAATTTTTTGTGCTTGATCATAATCAAGTACTGCTATTTTCTTACCTGCCGCTTTTGCAACGGTATTAATACTACGGTCATTAACCATAAGATAAGCATCGCCGACAGGAATAACACCGACTACTTCATATTGACCACTAGTCATGTATTTTGCAAATGCAGGAGTTGAAAGACCTTGCATCACTTTTACCGCAAGGTTTACATCAGGAATAGCACCAATTGCATCTAAAGAACCTGTAAAGTTATTAAACTGACGACCACGCATACCCGTCACACTAATACCGTCACATTTACCCGCTTTAAAATCTTCTGCAATTACCGCTTCATTTTGATTTACACGTAACTCAATATCAGCCCCCCAACTTTTGGCAGCAAGCTGATAATCTTTCATTAAAGTATAAACATCACCACTTTTACCTACTAGGTCAAATACACACATCACTTGCTTTGCTTGAGTTGCTGAAGCAGTTGCCATAAGCCCTGCTGACAGTAATAAAGCTTTGGATAATTTCATTATTTTTTTCCTTTCCTTGATCATCTCTTTTAATTATTCATGATCTGCCCTGATCATCCAAATGAGCGTAGGCATAGCCAATAAATACAACTTCATATCTGATCTCAGAATACAAAGTCACTCTACTTTTCATCACAAGAATACTGGATTTAAGAGCAACCGCAATGGCAAGAATGACATGAAAATACAATTTAAAAAGTCTAGATCGAAATCTAGACTTTTTATTAAAAATCAATAATCTTAATTATTATTCACCGCCAAGTGAACACTCAAAATTCGCTTTATCGACAGAACAACGTGCTTTTTTCAATACAGACATCATACCTGCATCATAAATGCCTTGTTTCGTCAGTTCCAAACGACCGTCACGCATCAACTTTTGGTATTTCAATTTATCTTCAGGCGTTAGGTTCATTTTGTATTTTGCAGGAATAGTCGCTTCCAAGCGATTGATCATAGCAAAGCTTTTTGGCAAGTTTTTTACAAAATAATCACGCGATTTTTGACCAAAGCCTGCTGGAAATTTCTCAGGACGAATGACAAAATCTGCTGTTACTTGTAATACCGGAAAGTTAAACATTGCACCGTTTGTACCTAGACCTTTTTGAATTTCAAGAGGTTTGTAGGCATAAGCTGGCGCACCAACCATATCGACTTGACCATTGTTAAATTTTGCAACAAAGTTAGTAATATCCGAAGGAACTGCTTGTGCACCAACACGCTGTACAAGTATTTTTTGAGCATTATCATAGCTTAAAACAGCAAATTTCTTACCTGCTGCTTTTTCAATCGAATTGATACTTTTATCACGTACAAATATAAATGCAGAACCTAGTGGGGCAATACCTGCAACTTCATATTTCTTACCACCAAGCGTTGTCGTCATTTTTGCAGCATTACGTGGATCTAAGGCAAAAGTAATCGCTTTTTGTGCAATCGCATTACTTGGAACACCACCAATAGAATCAATTGAACCTGCAAATTTATTGTATTGACGTGCGCGCATTGCAGTCATAAATACGCCATCACATTTACCTGCTTTGAAATCATTGTCCGCTACTGCTTCGTCTTGCTTAGGTAGTAAAACAACATCAGCACCCCAAGATTTAGCAGAAAGCGCCCATTCCTGAGCCATTTGATACGATTCGCCAGACTTACCTAACAAGTCAAATACGCATACATTGACAGCAGCTTGCGCAGATGATGCAAAACCGACCACTGTTGTTGCAGCAATTGCTAAGGCAATTTTTTTCATAATTACATCCTTTTCGATTTATTGTTCAGGAATACAGAACGCTCCATATGCGCAATATTAATCAGCTTTATATAAAAAAAATAGAGCATTTGCTCCATTTTTTTTAGACATTTTATTTATTAATATTTTTCATATACTTATGTTTTGACTGTACATTCAGTTTTACAATTTTTCTATATTCTTTGCAAGAACTCACAGTTTCATCGCATAGTCTTTACATAGGAATTTATAAAATTATTCATTTTTAATGATGAAATAAGCAATTACGCCAATACAGTACTCAACTTTATAAAAATTAACCTGAAAAACAAAATATTCTAAAAGCATATAAAATAAGCCAATTTTTATTGTCGTAATAACTGTATTTTATTGAATGTCCCGATACTTTCAAATTTTTTACTCATTCTTATTATTCACCACTTAACGAACACTCAAAGTTGGTTCGTTCAATAGTACAACGTGCACGTTTTAAAACAGACATCATCATTGCATCATACACACCATTTTTAGTGAGTTCTATACGTCCATCACGAAGTAATTTTTAATAGCGAAATTTATCTCCAGCTGAAATATCGAGTTTATATTTAGCAGGAATTTCAGCTTCCATAACGCAAACTGATTGCTTCGCTTGAACAATCTACGGTAAAAATACACCACTCAAACCGAGTATTATTAATTTATTTAAAATTTTCAACTACTTACATTTTTATTATACATTTTCGTTAAAGCTCTCACGAAGAATGAATCCATCAATTAAAATCACACCTAATATTTTTATGTTTACATTAATTCTAAAATTATTTTAGTCTTATAAACTCATCAAATAACAAGATAGAGGTTGAAAGGTTTTTTAATGTAACTTTTTTCAATTTATTAATATAATGTGACTTATTTTTGCAAAAAAGGTGTCTTACATTTTTTCCGATAAAGCGCACATTTAAATTTGAGATTTTTTTATTTTATTGATGATTATCAGTTAATTAAACTTATTTAAAGGTGTAAATTTTAAATCATCTGATTTTTCATAATATGAAGATATTTTAATATATAAAATAATTAAAATTATACAACAGTATGTTTAAATTCATATTTCAAAAAAGAGCCTTTTAAAATTAAATTTCAAAAGGCTTTGAATTATTTCAGAAATGATCAAAAATTAGGTATGAATTAAGCGATTATTCTCCACCTAATGAGCATTCAAAATTGGTACGATCCACTGAGCAACGTGCACGTTTTAACACCGACATCATGCTTGCATCATAAATGCCTTGCTTGGTCAGTTCAATCCGACCATCTCTGAGTAATTTTTGGTATTTTTCTCGCTCTTCTTTACTCAAATCTATCCGATACTTAGCAGGAATACCATCTTCAAGGCGCTTTACCATAGCAAATTGACGAGGTAATTGTTTAATAAACCAAGTTCTAGATCGTTCACCAAAACCCATAGGAAATTTGGCTGTATTAAAAATTAAATCAGCAGTGACATTAAGCACAGGAAAATCAACCATTGCACCTGTTTGACCTAAACCCTTCTCAATTTCTAAAGGTTTATAAGCATAAGCAGGTGCCCCAACCATATCTGCCTGACCTTTATTAAACTTTGCGACAAAATCAGAAACATCAGAAGGTACAGGTATTGCTCCCACACGTTTTACCATTGCAATTTGGGCTTTATCGTATTCAAGAACAGCGAATCGCTTCCCCACACCTTTTTCAATCGTATTGATTCTTTTATCTTTTACAAAAATATAGGCAGGACCAATTTGCCCAATACCACCGACTTCATAATCCACACCATCAATATTGGTTTTTAAACGCTTTATATTACGTTTATCAAGGACATAAACAATCGCTTTTTGTGCAATTGCATTACTTGGTACGCCACCTAATGCATCGACTGAGCCAGCAAATTTATTATAAGATCGTGCACGCATAGTGGTCATATAAACAGCATCACACTTACCTGCTTTAAAATCTTCGTCTGCGCGCTCTTCATTCTGATAAGCGATTAATTGAATATCTGCGTTCCATCCTTTAGCTGCTAAACGCCATTCTTCCATCATTTTATAAGATTCACCGGCCTTGCCCAGTAAATCAAATACACATACATCTTGTTTTGCCTGAGCAGTGCTTGTCATTCCCATTGATATTAAGACAGCCAATGCAAGTACGCCATTTTTCATTGTATTTCCTTATACTTTTGATTGTATTTTATACAAATTAACAATAAATCACTTTTTCTCACAAAAATAGAGCCTTTGCTCTATTTTCCGATAAGTAACGATAACTCAATCTTTTATAATTTTTTTTGTTTTACTCAAGATATCCTTTAAAATAGCCAACCTTGTGTTCAAAAGAATGACGTTCCATGATTCAGCTCGACCAACTTTCGATTCGCCGTGGCGGACGAATTTTATTTCAAAAAGCGTCTATGCAACTCCATCCAGGCTGGAAGATTGGTTTGACAGGTGTCAATGGTGCAGGTAAATCAACGCTTTTCTCTGCACTTTTAGGTGGTATGGAATCTGATGGTGGCTCTTTAACTCGTCCAGCAGTTTGGACCGTTGCACACATGGCGCAAGAAATTAAAGCCTTAGACATGAAAGCCATTGATTTTGTACTTTCAGGCGATGAAGAATTTTGGGAAATTCAAAACAAACTCGACCATCCTGAAAACTTAGATGACAATGAACTTGCACATTTATATGGACGTTTTGATGAAATTGATGGTTATACAGCACCCTCAAAAGCATCACAACTCATGGCAGGACTAGGTTTCTTTGAACATCAATCACAACTTGATGTTTCGAGTTTTTCTGGTGGTTGGCGCATGCGTTTGAACCTCGCACGCACCCTCATGAGCCGTTCAGACTTATTATTACTTGATGAGCCGACTAACCATTTAGATTTAGATGCTATTTTATGGTTAGAAGATTGGCTGAAAGCCTACGAAGGTACATTGGTACTCATTTCACATGACCGTGATTTCCTAGATGCCATTACTGATCATATTTTACATATTGAAAATCAAGAATTAATTCTCTATACAGGGAACTACTCTACCTTTGAACGTACTCGTAGTGAACGCCTAGCGCAACAACAACAAGCGTATGAAAAACAGCTTGAAACTCGTGCGCATTTACAAAAATATATCGATCGTTTTAAAGCACAAGCAACCAAAGCTAAACAAGCACAAAGCCGTATTAAACAGCTTGAACGCATGCAAGAACTTTCTGCTGCACATGTGGATACACCATTTACCTTTAGTTTCCGCGAACCAACAAAAATGAGCTCACCATTACTTGAGCTTGAACATGCAGATATTGGTTATGGTGAAAAACTGATTGTCACCAATGTGAATTTACAAATTACACCGACTAGTCGTATTGGTTTACTCGGGATGAATGGTGCAGGTAAATCGACATTAATCAAATCTTTAGTTGGTGATTTACAGCTCATGCAAGGTCTTCGTAAAGACTCTGAACTGCTGAATATTGGTTATTTTGCACAGCATCAAATGGATGCTTTGGATGGTAATGCGAGTCCAATGTTGCAATTGGCACGTATTGCCGATAAAAAAATCAGTGAAGCAAGCTTACGTTCATTCTTAGGGAGCTTTGGTTTTAGTGGCGAACGTATGGATACACCAAGTGAAAGCTTCTCAGGCGGTGAACGTGCACGTTTGGCTTTGGCTCTCATTGTATGGCAACGCCCAAATGTTTTGATTCTCGATGAACCGACCAACCATTTAGACTTAGATATGCGCCATGCTTTGACTATGGCACTCACCGACTTTGAAGGTGCTGTGGTTTTGGTTTCGCATGAACGTCAATTGGTGGCGAGTGTTTGTGATGAGCTTATTTTAGTTCATGGCGGTGAAAGCCGTGAATTTGATGGCGATTTGGTTGCTTATGCAGATTGGTTACGCCAAGCTCGTATCGACATGATGAAAAATGGTCAAAAACCTGCTGAACCTGTTAAATCTCAAGTCATTGAGAAAACAGCATCTTCAAATAAAGGCGATAAAGAGGCACAACGTAAAGAAGCTGCTCGTCAAAGAGAGCTGAGTCGTCCGATTCGTAAAAATATCGAAAAAATTGAAGCTGAAGTTAGTAAAATCCAGCCTCGTTTAGCAGAAATTGAAACCTTACTTGGTGATTCAGCACTGTATGAAGCCCATCGTAAAAATGATTTACTAAAATTAATGGATGAACAAAGTGTCCTCAAGGGTAAATTAGAAAAATCTGAAGAAAAAATGTTAGAACTGATGATGGAATTGGAAGAGCTCGAAAGCTCTTTTGAATAATTTTTCATTTTGTGCTTAAAAGCCGCTATTTAGCGGCTTTTTTTATTATCGAAAAATGTAAAAAAATAAATATCACTCTTATTTACAAAATGAATATTTTATTTAATGACTCTGCTGACCTGAATCCCCTTTAATATAAAACAATATTAAGATCAAGTATTTGATTTTATTTCAAAAAAAATACATAACTTTTATTTATATATTTCCGTGGAACATTTTTAACATTCTTTATTTCAACTTAACTAATGCATTTAAAACAATATAACTAAATACCTTCATCTCCTTAACTCTCTCAAGGAAATCATGTTATCCACAATGCATAAAAATATAATTTAAATTTAAAATTAATTCCGATGCCATTTATATATCAATAAATAATACCTGTGGATAAGTGTTGATTTTTTGTTTTATATTTTTAAATTTCTCTCTGATACAAAACTATTTATGAATATGAATGGCATGAAACTGCTACTTTTTATTATTAGAATAATTTTCTACACTTATTTTTTATTATTTTAGCTTTATGTTTGATTAAAATACATACAATTCTGACGAATAACACTGACTATTATCGCTTTTTAAAGAGATTTTTTAGCTACTTAGGAAGTAAATTTGAGTATTCTTAATTCCTTTCCATAAAAAACTCTTACTACAAAAATACGCTCATTAGACATATCAAATAAACGATACTAAGCAATAATCAAATTTTTAAGCAAAAAAAAACACTGTCCATACAATGTTTTTCTCACTCACACACCATTTAAATCACTTATATATTTTGAACTTTTCTCACCTTACAAAAGCGAAGCTCTATAATTTTCCAATCCGAATCATAGATCCATAATTCTTGAATTTGACGTAATTCATTTTCAAGCTCCAAAGTCACTTTACAATGAGTTTGCTCACGATCAAACTCAAATTCCTCACTCGAAATTTCAGGTTTTTGTGGCTTCCACACACCATTTTTAACCGCATGTGCAATTTTTTCATAGCGAGTTACACTACTTTCAGTAATCCCTTCTTTTTCATAAATTACCTTAAATGATGGTGCTTCAAACTGCACTAAAACTTCATAATTTCCCGTAAAAAAAGCATTAATCCAACCATCTCGGGTTTGTTCTAATTGTCTATCCATTATACTTAGCCTCTTATTTTATAATAATCTAGAGATTGATGATTCAATATGCCATAAAAATAAGTCATTTTCATAAAAGAAATATTGCGCTACGAAGACACTTTTATTCAAATAAAAGAAAACCCCGAGAGAGTTAACTATTCGGGGTTTTTGCAGAATTAATGCTCAGTTAAGCATCAATATCTGCATTTAAAGCATTTTCTTCAATGAATGCACGACGCGGTTCTACGTCATCACCCATCAAACAAGAGAACATACGATCTGCTTCAATCGCATCATCAATGGTCACTTGAAGCATATTACGATTTTCAGGATCCATTGTCGTTTCCCAAAGCTGTTCAGCATTCATCTCACCCAGACCTTTATAACGCTGGATCATCATGCCACGACGTGAATCAGACAAAATATGCTGCCAAACCTGATGGAATGTAGCAACATTAATTTTCTTCTCACCTTTTTGCAAATAAGCGCCATCTTCAAGTAAAGTAAACCAACTCTTCGAGTTTTGTAGTAAACGCTTGTATTCATTTGATGCAAGTAAGCCCTGATCAAGTAAATAATGATGTGGCAAATTATGAACATAAATCGTTACACGTGGCCAAAAGTGTGTCACTTTCGTGCCATCTGCATGTTCTTTATCAAACGGCTCTAATGTAATTTCAGGACGCAATGAAGGCTGATTTTGAGCAATAGCTACAGCCAATTTCTCGCCCCATTGCTTCACATACGACTCATCATGATTCTGATCAAGCTTAAAGCCTTCCAACTCAAGTAAACCATCTAATAAACTCGCTGGATAGCGTACTGTTAAACGCTGAATACTCTTCTGTGACGTTTGATAATCAGCAATCACTTTAGCTAGTGCATCACCACGAATAGCAGGTGCTTCTGCACTAATATGTAAATTCAGTTCATCAATCGCATTTGAAATAAGGTAAGTTTCAAGTGCATCATTATCTTTAAGATACTGCTCTTGCTTACCCTTTTTAAGTTTATATAACGGTGGTTGTGCAATATAAATATAACCACGTTCTACAAGTTCAGGCATTTGACGGAAGAAGAAAGTCAGAAGTAAAGTACGAATGTGTGAACCATCCACGTCCGCATCGGTCATAATAATGATTTTATGATAACGCAATTTATCGGGATTATATTCTTCACGACCAATACCACAACCGAGTGCAGTAATAAGCGTACCCACTTCTTGCGATGAAATCATTTTGTCAAAGCGTGCACGTTCTACGTTCAGGATTTTACCTTTCAACGGAAGAATAGCTTGCATCTTACGGTTACGTCCCTGCTTAGCAGAACCACCCGCAGAGTCACCTTCGACCAAGTATAATTCAGAAAGTGCAGGATCTTTTTCTTGGCAATCTGCTAACTTACCTGGTAATCCAGCAATATCTAATACACTTTTACGACGAGTTAATTCACGCGCTTTACGAGCAGCATCACGTGCACGTGCCGCATCAATGATTTTACCCGCAATCGATTTGGCTGCTGCAGGGTTCTCTAAAAGATATTCAGAGAACGATTTATTCATCGCTTGCTCAACAGCCGTTTTTACTTCACTTGAAACCAATTTTTCTTTGGTTTGTGAAGAAAACTTTGGATCAGGTACCTTCACTGAAACAATTGCCGTTAAACCTTCACGCGCATCATCACCTGAAACAGCAACTTTCTCTTTTTTGAGTAAGTTTTCACTTTCCATATAGCTGTTTAAGCCACGTGTTAAAGCTGCACGGAAACCAGCAAGATGCGTACCACCATCTTTTTGAGGAATGTTATTGGTAAAGCAACGAACATTTTCCTGATAAGTATCATTCCACTGTAATGCAACTTCAACACCAATGCCATTATCTGCCATTGTGGTGAAATGGAAAATGTCATTCAGATGTGTTTTGCCCTGATTGATATATTTTACAAACTCAGACAAACCACCTTCGTAATCGAATACATGCTCAGACCCAATACGATTATCCGCAAGTACAATACGTACGCCTGCATTCAAAAATGAAAGCTCTCGTAAACGACGTGCTAAAATATCAACATTAAAAATAGTTTGGCTAAACGTTTCAGCGCTTGGCCAAAAACGAACAGTAGTACCTGTTTCAGTTGTATCGCCAATGACTTTAAGCGGATAAACAGAATCGCCATGTTTATATTCTTGTTGGTGAATATGCCCAGCACGCTGAATGGTCAATTCAAGTTTGCTTGAAAGTGCATTTACAACGGATACACCAACACCGTGTAAACCACCTGAAACCTTATAACTGTTATCGTCAAATTTACCGCCTGCATGCAGAATCGTTAAAATTACTTCTGCTGCGGATACGCCTTCTTCTGGGTGAATATCGGTTGGAATACCACGACCATTGTCCGATACACTAACCGACTCATCCTCATGAATCGTAACTTTAATCTCGTCACAATAACCTGCTAAAGCTTCATCAATGGCATTATCGACCACTTCAAAAACCATATGATGCAAGCCTGAACCATCATCAGTGTCACCAATGTACATGCCTGGACGTTTACGTACAGCGTCCAATCCACGTAAAACTTTGATACTGGAAGAGTCATAAGCCTTTGCAGTGGTTTGTTCTGTTTGAGATGCTGATTGATCTTCTGAACTCATGGTTTCTCCCTAATAAAAAGTGGGTCTGTCCAAATCTGGCTAAAATATAAAATCATGGCACAACAGCCTGAACTTGACCGTGGTCAACATAAAATAATCGATATGAAATAGACAAATCATGTAAATGTTTTTTGACTGATTCATGGTCTAGTGTGGTCATAAAAACCTGACTACCCAATTGGCTTAAACGCTTAATTAAACGCTGTTGTGCAGTTAAATCTAATTCTGCTGTCACATCATCTAATAATACCACAGTTTCCTTATTACAGGCATGTAACATGGCGATTTGAGATAGTTTTAATGCCATGATTAGTAACTTTTTTTGACCTCTAGAAAGCACCACATCAGCGTCACCTAGAGGTGTTTTTAAGCGCAAATCTGCCCGATGTGGACCATATTCGGTATAACGCCGATCGACATCTTTTTGATGATACTGAATGAGATCATTAGCCAAACCCTGTTCCACGTGAAACCCCGCACTATATTCCAATTGAATATTTAAATGAGGTAATAATTCAGCAAGGTCTTGTTGTAAATATTTTTTCCATTGCTCCACAATTTCCATTCGTTGAGAATGTAAAATCTCTCCATAGTCGCTGAGCATTTTATTCCACGGTTCTAAATCTTGTAGAGATAAATGACGCTTTGCTTTCAGTAAACTATTTCGTTGTTTCAATGCTCTGGAATAATATTGCCATGCATGATAAAAATCAGGCTCCACGTGAAACATGAGCCAATCAAGCAACTGACGTCTAGGCTTTGCCCCATGATCAATAATATCGGTACTCAGTGGATCAATCAGTTGTAACGGTAGAATTTTTGCAAGTTGCCCTTGAGTAGCAACGGTATCACCATTCACCTTAATAAACTGTTCACCACTTTGCATTTTCTGCATACCGATTTTTTCAGTCGAGGATTGCGCAAAGACAATTGCATCAGATGTATTATTTTGAATATAATTTTTTGGAATATGCGTACGGAAAGAACGTCCCGTTGCAAGTAGATGAATTGCCTCAAGAACCGATGTTTTTCCTGAACCATTCTGCCCATAAAAGACATTAAACGGCTGCAACTCATGGAGTGCAACCGTTTTGATGTTTCGGACACGCTGTATATTTAAACGTGTAATATGCATGATTTAGTTTAAAGAATCAGAGTAAAAATCAAACACGCATCGGCATAACGACATAGGTTTGATTTTGCTGAGTTGGATCTTGTACCAATACAGATTGGTTTGCTTCTGTCATGGTCATAATCACATCATCGCCATCCAAAACACTTAAAACTTCTAAAATGTATTGTGCATTGAATGACATTTCCATAGGTGTATCTGCATATTGAATCGCTAAATCTTCAACTGCTTCATCTTGCTCTGGATTATTAGCACGCAACTGTAAAGAATCCGCACCAAAATTTAGGAATACACCACGAAGTTTTTCATTACTTAAAATTGAAACACGCTGTAAAGATTGCTTAAAAACATCATGAGCAATAATCACTTTTTTATCACCACCACGTGGAATCACACGACGGTAATCAGGAAATTTCCCATCAATCAGTTTTGTCGTGAAACGTACGGTAATATCACCCTGCTCTTTATCACGGCTTGGCGTATTAATCGTGACGTTTAATAATTCACGACCAATTAGCAAAGTTAACTGTTCATCTTCAATACTTAGTAAACGTTGCAACTCACCCACAGCTTTACGTGGAACAATCGCCTGTACAGGCTGTGTTGCTGTAGATGATGCCAATGTTTCGCACAATGCCAAACGGTGACCATCTGTTGTCACAGCACGTAATTGATTTTCATCAATCTCAAGCAGCGTGCCTGTCAAATAAAAACGAACATCTTGGACAGCCATTGCAAACGATGTTTTTTCAAATAAGCGTTTCAATTCACGTTCTGTAACCTGAACTTGCGTGCCCTGACTATTTTCAGTGGTCAATAATGGGTAATCTTCCGCAGGTAAAGTACCGAGAACAAAACGACTTGCACCTGATTTTAAAATACAGCGTTGATCATCGGTAATTTGTAAATCAATCAATGCGCTCGTTGGCAATGATTTACAGATATCCATCAACTTACGTGCGGGTACAGTGGTTTCCCCTGCTTGTAAACATGCACCATCAGCCAATGTTGTACTTGCCACCAATTCAACTTCTAAATCTGAACCTGTAATGGTTAAAGCTTGTTGATTTGCTTGAATTTTTACGTTTGAAAGAATGTTTAAAGTATGGCGACGTTCAACAGCACCCACTACATGAGATAAAACATTAACTAAGCTTTCTTTCGCGATTTTCAAACGCACGATGGATTCCTCTAAAACTAGATATAGGTAAATTTTTTGTCGAATGACGTACTATGCGGCAGATTATGCCGCATTGCAAGAACTGGAAGTTAAGAATATTTTTTGAGCGAATTTCTGCTTTGTCACATCAACTTTGCAACAAACGCATGAGGTTTTTATAATCCTCATTAAAAATTGGATCTTCATCACGTAAACTTTGCACTTTATCACATGCATGCATCACGGTACTGTGGTCTCGACCGCCAAAAGCCATTCCAATTTCAGGAAAACTATCACCAGTAAGTTCTCGTGCCAATCCCATTGCTAACTGACGCGGACGTGCATAAATACGAGTACGCTTTGGTCCAACAAGCTCTTTGAGGGGAATTCGGAAGTACTCACTCACTACACGCTGAATATTTTCAGTGCTGATGTTGCGGGCACGAATTGCCAATACATCTTTAAGCGATTCACGAACCACTTCAAGATCAATATTCGTACCTTTAAAACGTGAAATTGCTACGACTTTATTCAGCGCACCTTCAAGTTCACGAACATTGGCAACGACTTGCTGTGCAATAAACAAGGCACAATTACGCGGTAAATCAACACCGCTGCTTTCTGCTTTTTTCAGTAAAATTTCAATACGAGTTTCAATATCAGGTGGTTCTACACCCACTGATAGCCCCCATGAAAAACGTGAAACTAAACGTGGATCAAGTTCTGTTAATTCTTTCGGGTAACGATCAGAAGTTAAAATAATCTGCTTTGACTCATCGAGTAAAGCATTAAACGTATAGAAAAACTCAACAAGACTTGCTTCTTTACCTGCCAATAAATGAATATCATCAACCAATAATAAATCAAGTGAACGACAGTTTTTCTTAAACTCTTCAACCTTACCTTTTTGTAAAGAACTTACAAAATCTTGTACAAAACTTTCTGCAGTCATATACATGACACGCGCATTCGGTTTTGCTTGTAGTAAAGAATTCCCCACAGCTTGCATTAAATGAGTTTTACCCAAACCAGTAGGTCCATATAAAAACAATGGGTTATGTTGTGATTCACCTAATTGGGTCAATACTTTACGGCATGTTTCAGCTGCCATTTGATTAGAACGACCTTCAACAAACAGTGCAAAAGTAAAAGATGGGTTCAGTACACGTTTACGCGTGTTCTTTGGTGAAATCGTTTCATGTTCTTTTTTTACACGTGTTGTTATTGGTGTAACAGATACAGGTGCCGAGTCCAACGCTGCAGTTGTTGTTGCAGGTTGTTCAGCTGCAGATAAAATCGCACCAGGGCGAGAATCTACTAAAATTTCAACTTTACGGATACGCCCTTCTGAAAGCTGTTCAGCAAGAATTGAAATCAACTCAAGATGATGCTCTTGAATATAGCGTGTCCAATAAGGATTCGGTGCATAGAGTTTAAGTGTATCTTGTACTTCTTCTGCAATAAGGGGTCGAATCCACATCGCATAGACATTATCAGAGAGCTCTTGTCGCAAGCGAGTTAAGCAGTCGGTCCAAAGCATGTGAAACCCCTTAATTAATTCTGTTTAAATTTAAAAACAGCCCTCAACCATTGAGGGGTCGCCATTCTAACCAAGTTATCCACATCTGTCATGAACTAATATTCAATTCTTGAATAAAAAAACAACATTCTGTGAATTATTTTAAATTCAATCCCCTTGTGGATAAAATTCCAAACAAGCTGTGGATAGAATAAATGCCAAAGTTATACACAGTTTATCAAGACAATTAAAACATAGTTATTCACAATATAAGAAAATGATTTTAAAAAATAAAATATTGATTTCCACAAGAAACCAAGACCCTAATAGTAATAAATTTAAATTTATAAATTTGAATTTAATTATATATAACCCTTATTTCTGGGGATAACTAGCATAGCGAATTAAATTTAAATTCAAATAGGAAATATAAATTTAAAAATGAATGTTTAAATTTATAAGTTTAACGGTTGTGGGTATTTCTATTGATATCTCTGTTGATAACTATCATTTTTAATATAAATTATGTGTTTAGCTTGTGAATACTATTTTTATGCTTCCTGATAATCAATTGTTGATTGATTTTGTAAATTGATCAAAAAAAAATCTTTTATTAAAATAAAATAGGTTATTCATTGACAGAACAAACAATGCACAATAAACTCGCGAACCTTTATACAAAGATCATTTTTGGAGTTTCGATATGAAACGTACTTTCCAACCATCTGAATTAAAGCGTAAGCGCGTTCATGGTTTCCGTGCTCGTATGGCTACTAAAGCTGGTCGTCAAGTTCTAGCTCGTCGTCGTGCAAAAGGTCGTCATAGCTTAACTGTTTAATTCATTAAACAGTTTTAGCTTACGATTTGGGTGTTATGTCACTTTATAGTTTCAGTCCTTCGGTGAGAATCCGTTGTGCTGCAGATTACAAATGTGTATTTGATGGTGCGCTTTTTAAAGTGCATCAACCCCATTTTTTATTTTTAGCAAAAGTTACCGAACAGCCTCATAGCCGTTTGGGTATTGTTGTTGCTAAGAAAAAAGTGCGCCGTGCGCATGAAAGAAATCGAATAAAACGGCTTGCTCGGGAAAGTTTTCGCTTACATCAGCAAAACATTGAGTTGCTCGATATTGTAGTGATGCCAAAAATGGGTATTGATACAATTTCAAATGCTGAATTACATCAGCAATTACAATTTGCGTGGCAAAAATTGCAACGCCTTGTCAAAAAGCACCATAAAATAGCTCCCTCTTCCTCTCAAAATTAGAGATGACCAATGGCTCGATTACTGCATTGGCTGATTCGTTTCTATCAAATTGCGATTAGTCCTTTAATTGGACCTCGTTGCCGTTATATTCCAACTTGTTCTCAATATTCATTGGAAGCGATTCACGTTCATGGTGCCTTAAAAGGTTGTTGGCTTGCGACAAAAAGAGTATGCCGTTGTCATCCTTGGGGTGGTTTTGGTTATGATCCTGTGCCTATTCCTAAAAAAGTAATTCGTTTTATTTCATTTCAACCAGTGGATTCTCAAACGGTTCATGTTGCTGTACCCTTGCGTGGACGTTTATTGAACCAAAATCATTCACACCATTTGGGGTAATTGTTATGCAACAATGGGCCAGATTTGCAATTCTCGGGGCCATGTTTGTCACTGCGTATTTATTAATATTGGCATGGCAAAAAGACTATGGACATTCTAGTCAATCTGAGCAAAAACCCGCAGCTATTGTTGCGCAAGATACAACTCAGGCGCATCTTGCTACTGATCAGCCACAAGTTGGTGCGACTGCCCCTGCGGCAAAGACTACACCACAAAAGCTGATCACGATTAAGACCGATCTTTATAATATTTCTATCAATCCCAAAGGTGGTGATATTGAGCGTGTTGAACTCCTGAATCATGATAAGAGCAAAAATAGTGACGATTCTTTCGTTATGCTTGAAAATGATGCAACACGTAAATATATCGCAGAAACTGGTTTTAAAGGTTTGAATGGTACGGATAATAATCCGAATGCCCGTCCTCAGTATGAAACAGAAAAAGCGGCTTATACACTTGCTGATGCGAAAGATGTAAAAGGTAAGGACGGCAAAGTTGAAAAAGTGATTTCAGTGCCGTTAGTGTTTAAAACTGCTGATAATGTTGAAGTGATTAAAACCTTTACATTTAAGCAAGGCACTTATCCAATTACAGTTAGTCATAAAGTAACGAACCGCAGTGCACAACCGTGGCAAGGTCAACTTTACGGTAACATCATCCGCGATAATTCTGATGATCCAGGTAAATCGGATCAAGGGATTTTTACACTAGGCACTTACTTAGGTGGTGCGTGGGGTACACCTGAAGAGCATTACAATAAGCTTAAATTTACCAATTTCTCTGAAGAAAAATTGAATAAAGAAGCGACTGGTGGATGGGTTGCAATTGTTCAGCATTACTTTGTGAGTGCTTGGATTCCAGGTAACTTTAATGGTCAGCCATTTAAAGCGACACTTGAATCAAATAAAGACAATAACTTAAATGTGATTGGCTTTACTTCGCCAGCAATTAATATTCCTGCTGGCACAGCAATGGAAATTGATGCGACATTCTATTCAGGTCCAAAAGTTCAGTCTGAACTAAGTGATTTGGCTGTTGGTTTGAACCAAACTGTTGATTATGGTTGGTTATGGCCAATCGCAAAATTATTGTTCATGGGCTTACAATTCTTCCATGGTATTGTGGGTAATTGGGGTTGGGCAATTATTCTGCTAACCATTTTGGTGAAACTGATTCTTTGGCCTTTATCTTCAAAAAGCTATCGTTCTATGGCGAAGATGCGTGTAATTGCACCTGAAATGCAACGCATGAAAGAAGAGTTTGGTGAAGATCGCATGCGTTTCTCTCAAGAAATGATGGCGCTTTACAAACGTGAACAAGTGAATCCACTTGCGGGCTGTTTACCGTTATTACTTCAAATGCCAATCTTCCTTGCGTTGTATTGGGTATTGATGGAGTCGGTTGAATTGCGTCATGCACCATGGATGCTTTGGATTCAAGATTTATCTGCAATGGATCCATGGTTTGTACTTCCATTGATTATGGGTGTGACCATGTTTGTGCAACAAGCATTGAATCCACAACCAACTGATCCTATGCAAGCAAAAGTGTTCAAAATCATGCCGATTATGTTCACTGTATTTATGTTGTTCTTCCCTGCTGGTTTGGTTTTATATTGGATCGTGAACAACTCGATTACGATTCTTCAGCAATCATTTATCAATAAAAGTGTTGAAAAAGCCAAAGCAAAAACGACAGAGGTTGTGTAAATGATTGAGTCTTTATAAAGATTCATCACCAAGCAACAGCTGAAAAAATCCGCTTAAGATGGTAATCTTAGGCGGATTTTTTATTGTCTAAATTTAGAGATTGCTCATGAATACACCTGCCCAAAACACGACGATTGCAGCCATTGCAACACCACCTGGTCGTGGAGGTGTTGGTGTTATTCGTTTATCAGGTCCGAAAGCCTATGCAATTGCTGAAGCACTGACACAAAAAGTATTACCTAAAGCACGCTTTGCTGGTTTTCGTCAGTTCTTAGATGAGCACAATGAGGTTATGGATGAGGGCTTAGTGATTTGCTTTCCGAACCCACATTCGTTCACAGGCGAAGATGTAGTGGAGTTACAAGGGCATGGTGGTCCAATCATTCAAAATACTTTGCTCGCTCGTTTACTTGAATTGGGTGCAACAGCGGCTAAAGCGGGTGAGTTTTCCATGCGTGCTTTTGAAAATGGCAAAATGGATTTGGTGCAAGCAGAAGCAATTGCCGATTTGATTGATGCAACTTCACAAGTGGCAGCACGTTCTGCAGTTCGTTCATTACAAGGTGTATTTTCTAACAAGGTCAATACGGTATTACAAAAACTAATTCATTTGCGCTTGCATGTGGAAGCCGCAATTGATTTCCCAGAAGAAGAAATTGATTTTTTAGCTGATGGTAAAATTTTAAATTTGCTTGAAGATGTTCAATCGTCAGTGACCACCGTTCAACAATCTGCACGTCAGGGGCAATTGTTACGTGAAGGCTTACAAGTGGTGATTGCAGGTAAGCCGAATGCTGGAAAATCATCTCTTTTAAATGCTTTAGCAGGTAATGACCGTGCCATTGTGACTGATATTGCAGGTACAACGCGTGATGTTTTGCATGAAAAAATTAGTTTAAACGGCTTACCTATTACCCTGACAGATACCGCTGGTTTACGTGATACAAGCGATATTGTTGAACGAGAAGGTATTCGCCGTGCGATTAAAGAAATTGAGCAGGCTGATTTATTATTGCTTGTCTATGATCTAAGCCAAGGCGACAATCCGTTAGAATTAGCGAAGAGTTATTTTGCTGAACATATAGAGCCAAAACGTTTGATGTTGATTGGCAATAAATGTGATTTAACTACACAAGCACCCGAATTAAACGATTTAGAGGGTTTCCGTCATATTACTGTGTCTGCAAAGCAGGAAATGGGCGTTCAAGTGCTGATAGATGCGATTACAGCGCATGCAGGCTTCCAACCTGAAGAAGATACCTTTATTGCACGAACTCGTCATTTGGACGCAATGAAGCGCACTCAACGCTATTTAGCGGAAGCACACGAGCAATTGACGGTTTATCATGCAGGTGAGTTGGTCGCAGAGTCACTTCGTCTAGCACAAAATGCTTTGGGTGAAATTACGGGTGATTTTAGTGCAGATGATTTATTGGGTGTGATTTTTGGATCATTTTGTATCGGAAAGTAATCTCAAATTTTAATAATATTCCAATACATTCCAATAAGTTATTTTGTTAATTAAATAGCATTAAGTTTTAAATACTTAGTGCTTTTTTATTGTTAATTTTTTGTTCCCATATGTTCTATATATTCATCTAGTGCTATGATTTTATTAGTCACTGATAAGTCACAAGATGAGAGTGACTATATTTTATTGTATGGTGACTAAATATGGCGAAGTCTGAAACTATCGTTTTTTCTACAGATAGAGAAATTAAAAATCTAAAAGCACAAGAAAAGCGCTATACAGCAAAAGATAAAATTGCAAGTGGGCTTTTTTTGGATATTACGACTACTGGGGTGAAGTCTTGGTGGTATCGCTATTCTTTGAATGGTAAACAGGAAAGAATCGTTTTAGGTCGCTATCCTGACTTATCTTTACAAGATGCTAGACAGTTGAGAGATGAATCAGCTACGCAAGTTGCGAAAGGTATTTCACCTAAACAAGAAAAAGAAGATAAGAAAGCCAATAAATCAAAAAGTGTTTTGCTTAAAGATTATGGTGAAAGCTATTTGAAAGACGTAATAGCAAAAGACCGTAAAAATACATACAACATGACTTTATGTTTGAACAATGATATTTACCCATTTATAGGGAATATTGCTGTAAATAAGATCACGACAGATGATATTCGCCGTGTGATATGGCGTAAGAAAGAACAAGGCTATGATGCTTCTGCAAATCAAGTTAGAGGCTTATTAAAGCGTATGTTTGATTATGCTGTGACACTTGGTATTGTACCGTTTAATCCAGTTTTAGCTATTCCAACTCGACATGTATTTAAGAGTAAGTCGAGAGATCGTTATCTATCTACTGATGAAATACGCAAGTTCTACACTACCCTATTGAATTCACGTATCTATAGACCTAGAAAGCTAGGTTTATTGCTATCTTTGCTAACTTTATTACGCAAATCTGAATTATTAAAAGCAGAATGGTCACATATAGATTTTGAAAAAAGAATATGGCTTATTCCTGTAACTAAAGCTGACAGTAAGACAGGTAATAGCCGTGAAATGGTTGTCTATATGTCAGACCAAATTATAGAAATATTAAAAGAGCTGAAAACAATTGCAGGTGATGAGCCTTATGTTTTTGTTGGTAGAAAGTCAGGTACTCATTTTAGTCACAATGCTTTCAATACTTCTCAAAAAAATGCCCTTAGATTAACTGATATACCTGATTTTACGATTCATGATTTACGCAGAACAGCGAGTACTCATTTAAACGAACAAGGGTTTAATCGTGATGCAATCGAGAAGTGTCTTAATCATTCGGCGTTTGGTGTACGTGCAGTTTATAACAAAGCAGAGTATGCAGAGGAAAGAAAAGAGATGATGCAGAAATGGAGTAACTTTATATTTTCAGTGATTTATGAGCCAAATTTGATTTTCTTTAACGAAAGTAAACAACGTTATGCTGTTTAAAAGGTGGCGCATTGTACGGGAAGTATTATATGGAATTCAATATAAGCATGAGAAATAAAAAAAATAAAATCTATAGGAAAAATTGATATGACTAAGTTAAAATATTATGCAATGAGGTACAAAATATTCAATGTAATTCAGGGTAATCCGAGATTAATAAAATTTGATCTTTTATACGGAATAAGTATTTCATTAGATATTAAAAAACCCGATGTTGACGCATCGGGCTCGTGGTGAAGTTGACGCTTCACTGAATATTTTAATCGCCATTCAGAAGGCACAAGACTAAAGGAAATTTAGAAATGTGAAACGATTGAGTTAATTGTTCTTGATTTGAGTAAGAAAGTATAATGAATAAAAGTTATGAGTTATATTCTAATGCATAAACATGCTGTAAAAGTATGTGTTGTGGATGCTTGCGCTTTGTAATCAGGTAAAACTCTTTTTTAATCCTTTCTATTTTCACCTGTTTTGTGTCTAGGCAATCCTTTAAAAGAGGTGTCTTATGACATTGAATTTAGAACAACAAGCGCAAAATTTGCGTTTAATTCGCCGTAAAGAAGTCCAAGTTAAGATTGGTATGGGTGCTTCATCAATTTATGCAGAAATGGCTAAAGGTCGCTTTCCTAAGCCTGTATCGTTATCTGAAAAACGAGTGGCTTGGATTGAATCTGAAGTTGACGCATGGATTGCTGAACGTATAGCAAGCCGTGATGCCTCTATTACAACAATAGAGGGTTAAGCAATGAATATTTCAAATCAAGATAGACTTTCAATGTCTAGCCGTGAAATCGCAAAGCTAACCAATAAAAGCCACGTACACGTTAAGCGTGATTGTCAAAAAATGTTCATGGCATTGGATATTTCACCAAAGGGGTATATCCACAATTGGATTGACCCCCAAAATGGTCAAACTTATACCGAATACGTTTTACCCAAGTTATTAATTGAAACTTTAATTACGGGTTATAGTTGGAAATTACGCTATTGGGTTATTCAAAGGCTTCATGAGCTAGAAATCACCAATAAATATTTACAAGAACAACTTAATTCACTATTAAAACAATATTCAATTTTTGATTCCAATTTAAGTGATGCAGGTCGTTTTTTAAGTGTAGGTGGTAGACAACTAAAACCATTATATAAACAGGAAATTAAGGCACTTATTCAAGTAATACAGCCTGATTTATTCATTTTAGAAAATGATAAGGAGGAAAAATGAACGCATTTCATAAATCCCCAAGCCTTGCACAGCCTATTGATATTATAGCAGATTTTACATTACTCAATCCACAAGATGGCGCATTTAAGCGTCACCCTATCATTGAGCGTTTTGGCAGTCCTGAACAATCTATATATGTTGATCAATGTAATACTGATATTGAAAAACAGCCTTTGATTCTTCCTATCGTAAATGGAGAATTAGAACGCATTCAATATGCTGTGTTATTTGATAATCAAACAATTGAAATAACTAAGGACAGCGAAAATTGTGATGGTATTGCTAAAGGATTTTCTTACTTTGGTGCATTGCAAAAAGATAAGCCTGTAATCATCACCTATGGATTAGAGGCATTTTTCAAAGTTGCTCAGACAGGTTATGCAGTTGTTTTGGTTGTAATGCCTAACCTATGTAAAACAGAGTTGACGGAATTAAAAACTTTTGATTTTGAACAGATTCAATTTGTTATTCATCAATTAGAAAATTCAGGTTATGAGCAGATATATATTCCTGTTAGAGCTGAACATTTCAATACTCTAGCTTTTCAAAAGTTGGAGCAAAACACCACAGTAAGGCTGATTAATCAATATCATACAATTGATGGAAATGATTTTATCTGTGAATTATTACAGTATGAAAGCAAAGAGGAAGTAAAAAGTTTTCTTGATGATGCAATCAGCTATTTGCCAAAACAACCCCCTATACCTAAAGGTCATTTAGCTAAACCGATGAAATGGGAAGATGGTTATTTTCATATTTTAGAGGATGGAATTTATTTTATTGAAGAAAATAAAGATACCTTTAAACGCTTTATATCGAGTCCTGTGTTAGTCGTTGCCCAAACAAGTGATAACACGAGTAATAATTGGGGCGTATTGCTGAAATGGAAAGATAATAACCATATAGAGCATGTTCAAGCTTTATCAATGGAGTTCTTTCAAACTGATGGGGCTGAATTACGCAAGGCTTTAGCTTATCAAGGTGTAAGAATTGCACCTGATCACCGATCAAGAAGTCTTTTCCAATGTTATTTGATGAGCTATCAAACAGGTAAAAATGCATTATGTGTTGATCGTGTCGGTTGGCATGATGATGTATTTGTTTTGCCACATAAGCAGATAGGACAAAAATTAGATAGTGATTTAATCGTATATCAAGCGAATAGCCCTATTGATAACCGATACCAATGCAAAGGCACATTAGAACATTGGAGAAGCCATATAGCGCAAATGGTGGAAAATCACAGCCTATTAGTATTCTCACTGTGTACAGCCTTTGCAGGACAGTTACTTGACCCTTTAAATCAACAAGGTGGAGGCTTTCATATTAAGGGTGGTTCATCTAAAGGGAAAAGTACAGCATTAAACCTTGCTTGTTCTGTATGGGGTAATCCAAAACAGTTCTATCGCACTTGGAAAGCTACAGGAAATGCTTTAGAGCATACGGCTTATATGCACAATGATAGTTTTCTTGTGTTAGATGAAATCGGCGAAATTGCGAATCCTAGAGAGCTAGGCAATATTGTTTATATGCTTGCCAATGGTTTAGGTAAAGGTCGAATGACACGACAAATCACGGCGAAACCTATGCACCAATGGAAAGTGATTTTTCTGTCTAGTGGCGAAAAGTCCATGAAAGAAATTATGCTTGAGCAAGGTCAAAAAGCTAAATTAGGACAGGAAATACGGCTTGCTGACATTGATATAGATCAATCTGAACACGGCATTTTTGATTGTATTGATTTTGCGGAAGATGGCGCAAAACAAGCAATTGAGTTAAATCACCGTATGAATGACTGTTTTGGCGTTGCAGGTATTGCATGGCTTGAGTATCTAACAAGTGATAAGCGCCGAATCATGAGTGATGCAAGGGCTTTATTAGATCAATACAGAGAGGCTTTAATAGATCAGCATACACAAGGTCATATCATCCGTGTAGCGAACTATTTTGCTTTGGTTGCGATTGGTGGTGAATTAGCAACTAGAGCCAATATTACAGGATGGAAAACAGGTACAGCATTAAGCGCCGTGCTGAAAGTTTTTAATCAATGGTTAGATGGCTTTGAACAAGTTGGCGACTTTGCAAATAGAGAAATGATTGCTCATGTTAAGGCTTTTTTTGAAGCAAACGAATCTAGTAGATTTGAAGCTATCACCCCCGACCCTGATCATGATGAGAAAATTAATAACCGTGTTGGTTATTGGAAAATTGATAATGGCAGTAAGATTTTTTATGTATTGCCTGAACAATTTAAAAAAGAGGTCTGTAAAGGATTTGATAGCAAGAAAGTAGCTAATGTTTTGCTAAATCATGATTTTTTAGAGCATGACACAGGAAAGACCAGTAAGACAGTTCGACTCCCATCACGGAAAAACCCTGTTAAGGTCTATGCAGTGAAAGAATCTATTTTTAGTTGGGAGTAGTCAAAAGTATGGGTAACAGAGGTAACAGAGGTAACAAGGGTAACAATAAGGTAAATAAAGGGTTTTAAGCGTTACCTTACTGAACAACAAATAGGTAACAAGGGTAACAATGATAGTTTTTTTCATATTCGTTACCTATGTTACCTAGGTTCATAATTAGAGGTAACAGGCTGAAACTTATGATTATCAAGGCTGTTACCTGTGTTACCTAAGTTACCCAATTAAAAAATGTATCTTGGAAAATTAGAAATATTCAATTGATTGAAAGATATAACTTTTGCCTTTTAATTACGAATCAGTGTAGATTTTAGAATAAAAGATAAAGGAATTTATTCATGATTGATTATTTAGGGAAAGCAGCTACAAAAAAGCAAAAAGGTAAACAAGCTGTTAAAGATAAAAAATTTGATGATGCATGGCGATATTTTAATGAGCAAAAGATTCTTTACCTAAATCATGCGACTCAAAGCGGATCAGGATTTGATAGATTATCAACAATGGTTTTAGAGGCTTCAGTACATGTAGATTTTGCAAATATATTAAGATTAGAGAAGAAATATAAAAGTGCTTTATCACACATTTCCTATGTTTATAAATTGAATTTTATAGCTAAAAGACCTATAGCAACTTTAGAAAAGAAATTGCAGACATATTTTTCTAAAGTTTATGATAAAGAAGATTATTTACGATTTAGAAAATTATTGGAAATGTTAAAGGGGATGGATTTTGTTGCAGTTAGAGAATTTGTTGAGTTGCATTACCCACAATTACTAAAAGTCATTGAAGATTAGATATTAGTGAATTTTCCGAGTCCATAAAAAGAGGTATGAAAATTAACTTCCACTCTTTAAAAGCTATGAATTGCTGTTTTATGCCTGTTTAGATTCCTAAAAAATCTTAATCTATGTAAAGGATTATTTAATTTTCGGATGCCCTAAAAAGAGTATTCGGAACAGTACGAGTATAATTTTTTGAGTCCTTAAAAAAGAATGACAGGAACAGTACGAATATTTTTTTCAGTCCATAAAAGAGAAGTCAAAATTGCCATTCTAAAATATGATTTTCGGATATATACAAATTATTATGATCAAATTTAAGACTTTAAAAACCTGATAAAACTTTACATTTTTTTCAGATTGTAGAAAACTCCAACAAATTGTAATTTTGAAAAAATAGTCACCTATTAGTCACTAAATGTTTTATCTATTTATAAGTTATTGATTTTTTAATTTAAAAAATAGTTAATAACTTTCTGTATCGGAAAATGATGATTTAATAAAAATATTTAACATAAATAATAAAAAAGCTGACATAAGTCAGCTTTTTTTTGATTAAAAGTTGTTTTTCAGTAAATTTCATTTATTCAGAAGCTAAAATTATTTATGGTAAAGATAATTTCTTTAAAAGGAGTAAAAATAATGAATAAATTTTCTCTAGCAATTTCTACAATTTTATTGGCTTCTACTGCGCAGGTTTGGGCATATGACTTAGAAGATCAACACATCATTACAGCAGCTGAAAAGCATCCTGTAACGACTGCACAAGCGCTTAAATTAGCAGATGAAACTGCCGTAAGTGTAACGGGTACAATTGTCCGTAAGATTAAACATGAACATTATGTACTTAAAGATGCAGCAGGTCAGATCAATGTTGAAATTGATGAGAAATTGGCAACACCTGCACAGCTTAAAGTTGGAACAAAGATTAAGGTTCTAGGTGAGGTCGATACACACCGTACTAAACCAACTGATATTGATGCAGTGAAAATTGAATTTTTGAAATAATTTTCTATATTTAGTTCAAGAATTTTATATCGTGTGATAGACCTAAAAAGTAGGTACTCACTATTAAGGTGAGCCTACTTTTTCTATTTTAAAAATCTAATAATAATGATTAAGCAGTGTTTTTTTGTACGTTCAGATGTTTCAATAACAAGCCGATGCATAACAATCCAACGCCAATACAGAAGCCAAAGACCCCCATTTTTAAACCAAAATGATCAGAAAGCCATCCCGCAAAAATAATTGGGACAATTGTTCCAAAGTAAGCAATAAATAAGTATGTAGACACAACTGCGGCACGGTTTTCAGTTTGGGTCATGTGATGGATTAATGCAAAAGCACCAAGTAGTGCCAAACCATGCCCTATTCCGACAAAAATAACGCTTATAAAAAATAAAAAACTCCAATGCATCGCCATACACATTGATAAAACAACATAACTTAAAGTCAATGAAATTAAACCAATATTCAGTGCCTTATGCATGTTGGTCGTTTTGAAAATGAATTGAATTAAGGCTGAAATTAGCAAAATACTAGCGATCGTGATTCCGCTAACCATTGGACCATGCCACGGAATGACATCCTGAATAAATGATGGTGCTAAAGAGGCAAATAGACTGAATGAACCAAATGCACAGAAGGCGGCAAAACTTACAATATAAAATAATGTTTTGAATTTGGGTGCAGGCAATTCTAAATGGGGTGCAACGGAAAATGCTTGTTTCTCAAAAGTAGCGACTTTGACACGAGATAAACCAACAATACTGAGTAATGCAGCAATGATGACGGGGATATAGGGTGTAACCAAAGGTGCTTGAGAAAATTGTGCGATTGTTCCACCAATTAAGGGTCCTAAACCGAAGCCAATGACAGTAATAATCGAACAGAGTTGTGCAGCATATTGTTTGTGCGAACTAGGAATAGTCAGAATTAATCCAAGCATTGCAGAGGTGCTAATGAGACCTGAAGCAATACCAATAATAAAACGCCCAAATCCGAGTAAGCTGGTGTTACTTGCAAAAACTGAAAAAATCAGTCCAATAACAGCGAAGAATAAGCCCATTTGTAGGGTACGAATAAAACCAAAACTATTACTACTACGTCCTAAAAAGAGTAATGTCGTCATACAGCCGAACATATAGGCGATAAAAATATAAGTGATTTGGCTTGGTAAAAGTTGCCAAAGTTGCTGATAAATTGGATATAAAGGACTAGCAAGCGCTGTACCGATGGTTCCAACGCACAGCGCAAGGCTCACCATATAAAATGGTCGCCAAGATTGAGGATTCATAAATATCCGTAACAACAGAAATAAAGAAGAATGCTGATCTTCAATAAAAAAGGAAGATTGGCATGAAAAACTGAAGATTAAATTGAGATTAGAACTTAATCAAATAGAGGTCAATGTCTAATTTATTATTTATATGATTATTCATGTGTCACAAATAGGTGGAGGTAAAGTTTTAGTGGTTTTAGCTTCAGAAACTAGGGATAGAGTGGTGAATGTCGATGTAAATCTTCAAGAATTGTCTGCACATAATGTGTTAGTACGTCTTTTAGTAAAAATTAATACCGCAGCAATTTGAAATTTTGTTTCACGTGGAACCTAAAATTTATCGTTTTTAGTTTTGATCCTTTAATTGATCACTTACTACAGTTTTCACACAAGTTGAGTTCATGGTTATGCTTTAATGCGGCTGAATTATTTTTTTAGATTTAAAGTCTATGTTAAAACAATTGATCACATTGGGTCTAAGTCTGGCATTTTGTAGTAGTAGTTTTGCAAATGTTGAGAGCGTTAAAGCGAAATTGGTACAGCAATATCCACAAGTTAAAATTGAAAATTTACAAGCTACGGAAATGCAAGGTTTATATAGTGGAACACTTGATCATCAGATTGTTTATATCAATGAAGATGCACAACATTTATTTATTGGTTCGATGATTCGTTTGAAAGATCAGCGTAATTTGACCAAAGATTTAGCAATGAAAAAAGACATTGTTGACTTTGAAAGTCTTCCTTTTACAGATGCAATTAAAACTGTTCGAGGAAATGGAAAACGCCAATTGGCCGTATTTTCTGATCCAAATTGCCCATATTGCAAGGTTCTTGAAGGCAATTTGGCGAGCTTAAATAACGTTACAATTTATACATTTATGTACCCAATTAAGACACAATCTGTGCAGTCATCAAAGCAAGTATGGTGTTCAGCTAATAAAGATTATGCATGGAAAAATTTAATTCAAAAAGGCATCCAACCAACAGCAAGTGCTGACTGTGCAACGCCTATAGAACGTAATTTACAATTAGGTAAAAAACTGGGTTTACAGGGAACACCTGCCATTATTTTTTCAAATGGTTATAAAGCATTGGGTGCCTACCCTGCAGTTGAAATTGAGAAAATTTGGCAACAAGCGGGTTTATAAAAAAATATAAAATATGCAACATTCAAAAAAAATCACCATTTAAATGGTGATTTTTTACATTATCTTTAGTTTTTTAATAACTATGTGTTAGGTTCGTTTAGAAACAAAGTTGTAAATGACCAAGACAATAATTGCACCGATAACGGAAGCAATGAATCCAGCAGATGATCCAGGTGGGTAAATTCCGAGTAATTGACCGCCATATGTTGCGACTAATGAACCTACGATACCTAGAGCAATAGTGACAAGAAATCCAGCTTTGTCATCCCCTGGATGGATAGCTCGAGCAAGTAGTCCTGCAAAAAAACCAATAATAATTGAACCGATCAGTGATAGCATGAGTCTTCTCCTTATCCTGTAGTTTTAAATACTAATTTTTATAACTTCATAGATTTACATCTTCAATATGCATCAATAATGGGATGATAAATAGTTATTCTATGCTAAGACATGTTGCCTTTTTGTTCGAACTTTTGTCGATAAATAAAAAAAGCGGCTTACGCCGCTTAAATTCTAAAAGTATCGTCTTAAAGACCAATTTCACCAATAAAAGGAATATGGCGATACTTTTGATCGTAATCTAAGCCATAACCAACAATAAATTTATCTTCAACTTCGAAGCCCAAAAATTTAACATCAAGTTCAATTTCACGGCGTGAAGGTTTGCTGACTAAAGTACACAGTTCAATTGAATTTGGGCTGCGTGTTTCCAAAATTTCGAGAACTTTACTGAGCGTATTTCCTGAGTCAATAATATCTTCAATGACCAAGACATCTTTGCCACGAATTTCGCCATCTAAGTCTTTTAGAATTTTCACATCACGTGAAGATGATGTGCCACCACCGTAGCTCGAAACGGTCATAAAATCGAGTTCGTGTCCTTTGCTAATTGCACGGCATAAATCTGCCATGAAGATTACAGAACCTCGTAACAGACCAATCAGAACGAGTTCTTTGTCGCTACTCGCATAATGGGCATCAATTTTTTGTCCAAGTTCTTTGACTTTTTCCTGAATTTCTTCAGTTGAAATCATTACTTTCATTTCAATGGTCATGGGAAATACCTAAAAACATCAATCATGCAAAAATAAAAAAGGTGTTGACGTGCAACACCTAAAAGATGAATCAATTTTAAAACATATCAAATCAAGATGCATCTTTTTTGACAATTCATTGTGTAAACGGTTCTTTAATGTGCATCACGTTTAAGTAAAAACGCACATGCAACACATATCGAGCCGATTAAAAATAATGTTCGCTTTGATCGTTTTTGCATAGGTCGATTGACTTGTTGCTGAGTGTGTTCTTGCTCATGATTTTTGTTCATATACCTTTTCTCCGTAAATATAGGTCGCGTGAATGTTACGATCATCACCCATAGTCAGCAGTGCAAATAACGCATCTTCAATATTTTTAGCACGTTCTTGACGCAGTTGTTGTAATGCCGTGGCTTTTAAATTCAGCACCACAAAATCAGCTTCTTTACCAATATTGAAGTTGCCCAATTTATCATCCAAATGTAGTGCTTTTGCACCACCTAAAGTGGCGTGATAGAGCGATTCAAAGGCAGAAAGTTTATCACCCTGAAGTTGTTGAACTTTATAAGCTTCATTTAACGTCTGTAATTGGCAAAATGATGTTCCTGCACCAATGTCTGTTCCTAAGCCAACTTTAACCTGTTTTTCCCATGTTTTTTTCAGTGGAAATAAGCCACTACCAAGGAATAAATTAGACGTTGGGCAGAAGGCAATTGCTGAATCGGTATCGTGCATACAATCCCATTCATGCTCTTCTAAATGCACACAATGTGCAAATACAGAACGCTCCCCTGTTAAGCCAAAATGATGATAAACATCTAAATAGCCTTTTTGCTCAGGGAATAAATCTTTTACCCATGCGATTTCATTTTTATTTTCACTTAAATGGGTATGTACATAAACATCAGGATATTCGGCTTTTAACTGCCCTGCTCTTGCCAATTGTTCAGGTGTCGAAGTTGGTGCGAAACGTGGCGTAATGGCATATAGATTACGCCCTTTACCATGCCATTTTTCAATGAGGACTTTTGAATCGTGGTAGGCGCTTTCTGCCGTATCGGTTAGTTCATCAGGTGCATGACGATCCATCATTACTTTACCCGCAATTAAGCGCATTTGATGCTGCTCTGCTGCTTCAAATAAAGCATCAACTGACTGGGGATGAACGGTACAAAAAACTAATGCTGTGGTTGTACCATTTTTAAGTAATTCATGAACAAAAAACTGTGCGATTTTATCTGCATAGTTTTTATCTGCAAATTGCATTTCAGTTGGGAATGTATAAGTATTCAGCCATTCCAAAAGCTGTTCGCCGTAAGCACCGACCATTTCTGTTTGTGGAAAATGGATATGCGTGTCGATAAAACCTGGAACAATTAATTGTTCAGGATAATGTTGAATTTGGGTATGTTCGGGGATGTGTTGTTGACCTGCTTCCCATTCACCAAACCAACTAATTTTGCCGTTTTGGGTAATAATAAGACCATCTTCTACATATCGCACTTGGTCGTGGATTTCACGTGCTTGGGCAACTGTATTCTGAATATCAAGGAAACGACCACGAATGGCTGTTGTTGTATGTACAGAAGACATTTTAAACCTGCGTTTTGAATTTTTTCGATTGATTGTAGCTGATTTTTATTGTGGGTTGCCTATTTTGTCTGATTTTGTCTAAGTTATTCACTCATGTTACGCAGTAACATGAAAATCATATTTTACCACTTAATGAGTTTGGATACGTGGTAGTAGTCATCTGCATTAGTTTGTTGCAGAACTACTTTTGATTGAAACTGCTTCTGCAATCATTATTTTTAAAGGATAAGATGTTTGTGCTTTATATTTAGCCAGTTTTATTTGTAGCAGATAAAGCGCTCTTTAAAAAGAAGTGAGCTTACTCTCCCGTATAGGACGGATTCATCTTATTTTTTGTCTAGGTTTATAAAAGATAAAATAATAATTTCTGAGCTTAAAATTTTTCAAAATGAGTTTTTTATTTTTCATTTCCAATAATACAGTTGAAAGAACTCAATCATGGGTATACACATTAAGTGATTTAAATCGACTCGCTGTAATAAAGTTCAAGTAAAAAATTGGGTATTATTCTTGATTATTAATAGTTTTAAGTTCGTCAATATTTTGTATAAAAATGATAATGATTAAATAAATTTAATTCTCTATTTGTACAACTTAACAGATTATTTAAGTTACATTTTTTATGAATAATAATTTAATTTTAGAGGGTAGACTGAATTAAAAGCCATCAAAAAGGTACTACATATGAATACGTATTCTTCATTATTAAATTTAGATCAGTATGTTGCTATTGTGACCGGAGGTGGTAATGGTATTGGAGCCGCAAGTTGTAAGCTATTGGCCCAACATGGTGCTAGTGTCGTTGTTGCAGATTTAAAATTGGACGCAGCTCAAAAAATTGCAGATGAAATAAAAGCTCAAGGATTTCAAGCCATCGCTGTTGAGTGTAATGTTTTGAATGATGAAGATTTAGTGCGTTTGGTTGAAACGACGGTTAATCATTATCATAAAATTAATATTTTGGTGAATAATGCCGGTGGTGGTGGTGCAGGTCGAGAAAGTCCCGAACATCTGAGCGTTGAACAGTTTGCTCGTACTTTTCAGCTTAATGTTTTTAGTGGTTGGCGTTTATCTCAACTCTGCGCACCTTATATGAAGCAAGCTGGTTTAGGTTCGATTATTAATATTTCTTCTATGAGTTCAATTAATAAAAGCCCTGCAATTAGTGCATATGCATCATCTAAAGCTGCAATTAATCATATGACAGCCAATTTAGCTTTTGATTATGGTCCTGAAATACGTATTAATGCTGTTGGACCAGGAGCAATTCGTACAGATGCTCTAGCTTCAGTTCTAACGCCTGAAATAGAGCAACGAATGTTAGCGCACACGCCACTACAACGCTTAGGAGAAGCAGACGATATTGCTGGAGCAGTGTTGTATTTTGCTGCACCCATTTCAAAATGGGTCAGCGGACAGGTTTTATTTGTAAATGGTGGTGGTGTACAAACATTAGATTAAAAGATGATTTAAATTGAAATGTATAAAAGTCCAAAATATTTTTGGGCTTTTATTTTTTTGAGCGACCCTGCTAAGGAAAATAACGAGTCCAAAAAATGACAGGATTATTTAATAAAATGCATCATTACTGATCTAAACTTGGCAGAAATATTTTTTAGAAATGAGGGTGATTAGCCACGAGTTGATTACTCTTATTTACACAACTCTTTACCCCAATCATTTGAGCAACCATTGATTAAATATATCGAATGGATATTTTATTGTTACTGATACACGCAATAATAAAAAGAAGATCGAAGCAATAAAAATGAATAATAAAAAGCCCTCCAATGGGAAGACTCTCTGGTTTTATTGATTGCTAAAGTTAGTTATAGGGTTGTTTCGTTATATTTTTTACTATGGCGAATTGATAACACAGCAGTAATAGCTAAAGTAATCACGATGAAACCTAATGAAATCCAAATTGGCATGTGGAATACATCAAGTAATAACATTTTTGTACCAATGAACATGAGAATAATACCTAGACCATACGGTAAGTAATGCATTTTCGATGCTGCACCAGACAACAAGAAAAACATCGCACGTAGACCTAAAATTGCCATGAGGTTTGCAGTTAATACAATGAACGGATCACTTGTTACAGCAAAGATCGCAGGAATAGAATCCACCGCAAAAATTACATCAGATGCTTCAACCAAAATTAAAACTAAAAATAATGGTGTTGCCCAAAGTACGCCATTTTGACGGACAAAGAATTTTGCACCTTCAAGTTTTGGCGTGATTCGCATGTGTTTACGCAACCATTTGAGAATCGCCATATCTTCGATATTGGTATTTTCTTCGTCCTGACCTTTGAGGAATTTGAAACCTGTATAAAGTAAGAACGCACCGAAAATATAAAGAATCCAAGAGAATTCTTGTACAAACCATGCACCAATGAAGATAAAAATAGTACGTAAGACAATTGCACCGAGTACGCCATAAAGCAAAATTTTACGTTGTAAACCTTGTGGAATTGCAAAAGCTGCGAAGATCATTAGCCAAACAAAAACATTGTCAATTGCGAGTGATTTTTCCAGTAAATAACCTGCGAAATACTCCATTGTTTTTGCATTGGCAATGGTGATACCAGCTGTTTGTTGCAAGTACAGCCACAGACCACCACCAAAAAGTGATGCAATCGTGACCCAAGCAATACTCCAATAGGCTGCAGTTTTTAATTTGACTTCTTGCCCTTCTTTTTGCTTGAAGCCCATAAAGTCGATGAGGAGCATGACTGCAACAATGGCAAAGAACGCCAAATATAGCCACGGATTACCGATGGTTTCCATAAAATTCTCCTGATCTGGCAAGTAATCAGGCATAAAAAAGACCTTGATCAGCTGCCAGATGATTAAACATCTGTGTCAACATGATCAAGGTCTTGCCTACATTTTAGAAATTATGCTCATTCTAAAATGCTCAGATACCGGCTTTTTTATTTAGAAAAAAATAAAAATGCGTAATGACGATATTCTGACATAGTACAAACAACATCTTTGTACTATTTGAAGGAGGCTACTCCCCTTGTTCGAATAAATTTTGCTATAGAAATGTTGCCACTTCTAAATATGATGAAAGAATCGCATATTTAAAATCATTGTGCAAATTTTGTTTGTTATTTCCGGATTTAAAAATTAAGTATCCAAAACTTAATTTTTCAGATGAAAGTCTTGTCTTTGAATCAATACTATCGCAAGTAAAGTTCCGAGTATTGCCAAAATACCGCCAACAATGCCAATACTGTGTAACCCATAATGTGTTGTGGCATATGCACCTAGCAATGCCCCACCGCCAATCCCTACATTGTATAAGCCTGAGTAAATGGCCATCGCAACATCGGTGGCATCGGATGCTAGATTTAGAGTTTTGGCTTGTTGAGCAAGGCTAAAGCAGATAATTGCCATTCCCCAAAATAAACTCAGAATGCTAAAGCTCATAAAATCAGTAGCCAGTGGCATGAGTAATAACATCGACACAGCTAAAATTGCACTGCTCATCGGAATTGGAAGTTTGGGATATTTTTGCCCAAATTTACCAAATAGATAAGAGCCAATAAAGCCTGCTGCACCATAAATTAATAATAACATGGTGGTTTGTGACGAGCTGAAATGCGCTACATTTAAAGCAAAAGGTTCGATATAACTGTATGCGGTGAATTGCGCCGTGATCACAATAATTGTGAGTGCAAAAACAATCATTAAACTTGGACGCTTAAAGAATGTTTTTAGACTACTAAGCGAGCCTGAATTAACACTTGGTAAACGAGGTAAAGTTTTTGCCAAAATAAGACAAACCAGTGCTGCTCCCAAAGCTATGAGTGCAAATGTATTTCGCCATCCATAAGCCTCACCAATCATACGACCTAACGGAATACCTAAAACCATTGCCAAAGCTGTACCTGTGGCAAGCAGCCCGAGCGCTTGGAATTCTTTGTCTTTAGGTGCAACTCGGACAGCGAGTGATGCGGTAATTGACCAAAATAAGGCATGTGAAAATGCAATGCCAATACGGCTTACGAGTAAAAAACTAAAACTTGACGCAAAATAGGACAGTACATGACTGACAATAAAGACAATAAATAATGCAATGAGTAGAAAACGCCGTTCAATATTTTTGGTCAAAAGCATAATCGGAAGTGAAATTGGCGCAACGACCCATGCATACAGCGTAATCATAATGCCAACATCGGTTGCAGGCATTGCAAAGCTTTTGCCAATGTCGCTGAGGAGAGCAACAGGTACAAATTCTGTAGTATTGAAAATAAAGGCGGCAAAAGCCAAGCTAATTACACTGACCCATTGCTGTGTTTCATTGGGTGTGCTTTGCTGTTTTTGAGTTGACATGGTCAATGTATTTGGTGGGAGTCTTTAAATTTTAAGCTGAAATGAATTGAAAGTTAAGTTGCAATTGGACTTGAAAATTTGAAAAGCTAGACAAAACATAACAAAACTAAAATTTCATTTATGGCATTTTATTGAAAGTCTTAACTTAAGTGAGAATAAAAATGTTAGAAATTAAACATAAAGATAATGGTAAAAAAGGCGAGTTTTTTGTTGGTGAAGATAATCAACATCTTGCTGAAATGGCGTACACGTGGGCTGGTGAAAGTATGTTGATTATTGATCATACTGATGTTTCTGATGAATTACGTGGACAAAGTGTTGGGCGTAAATTACTTGATCAAGTGGTTGAAATGGCACGTAGTAAAAATGTGAAAGTGATTCCACTCTGCCCATTTTCAAAATCAGTTTTTGATAAAGATGAATCTATTCGTGATGTTTTGAAAGACTAAGACCGTTTTGCTAAAGTGGAATTGTGTCTAGACCAATCGAATGAAAAAGAGAAAGAATTTATGCAATTCAAACATGTAGATAATCAACAAAAAGGCGTATTTTTCCTTAATGATGATCAAAGCAATCGTATTGCCGAGATCAGTTATGTGTGGAGTGGTGAGCATAAAATTATTGCTGACCATACTTGGGTAGATAACTCATTGCGTGGACAAGGGATTGCACGTCAGTTGCTCGATACTTTAGTAGATTTTGCACGTGAAAAAAAATTAAAAATTGTCCCGACATGTTCTTATGTCGATGTGATGTTTCGCCGTGAAAAAAGCTATGCTGATGTGATTGCTTGATTTTGATTATTAATAATTAAAATAGACATTAAAAAACCCGCTGATGCGGGTTTTTTATTTCACTATCAAATTACTTTGATTTTAACGCAGTAAGTAATTTTTGATGTAATCCACCAAAACCGCCATTCGACATAATGACAACGGCATCACCCTCACCAGCTTCCGCAACCACAGTTTGGATAATGTCATCGAGTGAACGTGCAACCACCGCTTTATTTGGGGAAGCATCAATTACAGGTTGTAAATCCCAATCTAAACCTTCTGGTTGATACCAAATAACTTCATCCGCCAAACGAGCAGAATGTGCCAAACCATCTTTATGTGAACCCATACGCATAGTGTTTGAACGTGGTTCAATAACCGCCCAAAGTTTACGTTCACCTAAGCGTTTACGTGCGCCTTCTAAAGTGGTATCAATTGCTGTTGGGTGATGTGCAAAGTCATCATAAACTTCAATGCCATTTACTGTATCTAACAGTTCCATACGGCGTTTTACACCACCGAAGTTTGACAATGCTTCACACGCCACTTCAATTGAAACACCCACATGCTCAGCAGCGACAATGGTCGCTAAAGCATTGGCAACCGAATGTTGCCCTGTCATGTTCCATCGAACAATACCTTTAACTACACCGTGTTGTAGCACTTTGAAATGTGAACCATCGGCAGATAATTGTTCTGCATATACTTCTGCCGAGTCGTTTGCATCTAAAGAGGTACGAATAACAGGTGTCCAACAGCCCATTTCTAAGACTTCATCAATATTGGTTTCAGTGATCGGTGCAATGATGCGACCTTCACTTGGAATAGTACGGACTAAGTGATGGAATTGTTTTTGAATGGCAGCCAAGTCATCAAAAATATCTGCATGGTCAAATTCAAGGTTATTTAAAATTGCAGTTTTAGGATGGTAATGAACGAACTTAGAACGCTTGTCGAAAAATGCAGAGTCATATTCGTCTGCTTCTACGCAGAAATATTTTCCACCACCTAAACGTGCGCTTTGGCTAAAACCTAAAGGCACACCACCAATCAAAAATCCTGGGTTTAAACCTGCTTGATCTAGTACCCACGCAAGCATCGTTGTAGTGGTGGTTTTACCGTGCGTACCTGCAACACCAAGGACATGTTTGCCTTGTAAAACGTGATCTGCAAGGAATTGTGGACCTGAAGTATATGCCATACCGACATCGAGCATATATTCCACAGCATCTATACCACGTTTCATGGCATTACCGACAATGACTAAGTCTGGATGCGGTTGTAAATGGCTACGGTCAAAGCCTTGCATCACATCAATACCGGCATTTTCTAACTGGGTGGACATTGGTGGGTAAACGTTTTGATCTGAACCTGTCACCTTGTGTCCTAAATCTCGCGCTAATAGCGCCAAAGAACCCATAAATGTGCCAGAAATACCTAAGATATGCAGATGCATTCGTTTTAACTCCACTGCTTTTATAGACACATCACTTTGTTGTTGTGGTGTTGTCATGTTCATTTGATTTGAAAGCAACGATAGCAAGGCTTTAAGGGAAAAGATAGTTTTTCTTGTATCGTAAAAATGAAAAAAGCATTTAGGTTGTTATTGTAATTTACTCGATGATACTGCATAGAAATATAGACTATCTTCTTCATCATTATTTAAGAACTTTATGACTTTATTTAATGGAAAAGTAAATTGTTGACCATTGGTTAATACGGTCGCATAAGAAAGGGACTTTTCACTATCATTATAAAATTTAGAATTAATTTTTTGTGCATTTTCAAAATTTACCCAATTCCATTGTTTCGATTTGTCATTTCTTTTAATCGTTTCACCTACATAGGCGCCTGCTCTAACGACAATACGTGCGAATTGTTCATTTGATAATTTATCTAAGTCCGTTTTTCTGACTTCTAAAAGGTATTGATCTACAATTTTAAGGCTGTCATAGCTGAAGTTTAATTCTTTATTTTTTTAAAAAATCCAATTTATAGATAGGATCTATTTGTTCATGATTAAACATATAAGCTAAATCATTAAAAGTTTCGTTGATTTAATGTACTTTTAATGGTTCTGCATTGCTTATCGAGGAAGAAAATAGTGCAATTAAACCAAGTAAAAAATTTTTCATTTGTAATATCTCTTGAATTGATTATTAGAATTTAAATCTTTAAAAATGGATTTGGTTTTTATGGAGTAAGAATAATTGAATTTAACTTTTTTAGCATTAGGCTTTCTTATTATCTCCAACTGTTTTATGACATTGGCTTGGTATGGTCATTTAAAATTTTTACATGATGCGCCGTTATGGCAAGCCATTTTATTTGGTTGGGTCATAGCATTGCTCGAATATAGTTTTATGATTCCTGCGACACGTATGCTCTCACAACATGGCTGGGCATTAGGACAGATGAAAATTACCCAAGAAGTTGTCACACTCTTGGTTTTTGTTCCCTTTATGATATTTCTGTTTAAACAGCCATTTAAATTGGATTATTTGTGGGCAGGCTTATGTTTATTGGGCTGTGTATATTTTGTCTTTAGAAGTCAGTAATTCATTAACCTGACTCAGTTCGCCTTATTTCCATAAAAAATAATGAAAATATTGCCCTACGATGTCTGTTAAATTTTCTTGAGATGAAAAATCAGTCTATAATAGTGAGCTTCTTGATATTCATTTAAACACTGATCACCAGTATTTAAACTTCCTTACATTCGTTTACGGAATATATGCAATGAATGCGGCCGCTGTACAAGACGCTCCTTTAGTTGGAATTATCATGGGTTCTCAATCTGATTGGGCAACCTTAGAACACACTGCCAATATGCTAAAACAGCTTGGTGTCCCTTTTGAAGCTGAAGTGGTATCTGCGCATCGTACGCCAGACCGTTTATTTGAATACGCTGAAACTGCGCGTGAACGCGGTATTCAAGTGATCATTGCAGGTGCAGGTGGTGCAGCACATTTACCAGGTATGTGTGCGGCAAAAACTGATCTTCCAGTGCTTGGTGTTCCAGTTAAATCGTCTATTTTAAATGGCGTAGATTCATTGCTTTCAATCGTACAAATGCCAGCAGGCATTGCGGTGGGTACATTGGCAATTGGTCCAGCAGGCGCAACCAATGCCGCAATTATGGCAGCGCAAATCTTGGGTTTAACCCGTCCTGAAATTGCAAAAAATGTTGCAGATTTTCGTGCAGCACAAACCGATAAAGTTGCGAGCAAAAACATTCCAGGTCAAATCTAATATTTAATAATTTTAAGTATTATTTAGACTAGCCAAGCATAAACGGGACATACGTTATGGATAAAACCATCGGTATTTTTGGTGGTGGTCAATTGGGTCGTATGATGGCGCAAGCTGCATTACCGCTTAATATTCAATGTACTTTTTTTGAAGCCAACACAGATTGCCCATCGGCAGCTTTAGGTCAAGTGATTTCCACTCAAGCTGAAAATGGTTTACAGGATTTTATTGTCAGTGCAGATGTTTTCAGCCTAGAGTTTGAAAATACTCCACTCGCTGATGTTGATGTATTGACCCAGCAAAAAGATGTGCATCCACCTCGTCAGGCTTTGGCAATTGCACAGCATCGTTTATCTGAAAAAGCCTTGTTTGATGAACTCGCAATTCCTGTTGCACCGTATAAGGCAGTGACATCTCTAGATGAGTTAAAGGTTGCTATTGCAGAACTTGGGTTACCGATTGTTCTTAAAACCTCACGTGGTGGTTATGATGGCAAAGGTCAGTTTGTACTTCGTACAGCTGATCAAATTGAGCAAGCTTGGGCTGAACTCGGCCCTGCGGGTGAACTCATTGCTGAAAGTTTTGTAACTTTCTCACGTGAAGTATCGATCATTGCTGTACGTGGTATAGACGGCGATGTGAAAACTTGGGCTTTGGCTGAAAATCATCATCACGATGGTATTTTGTCACACTCGATTGTACCTGCACCAAACAGTGTGGATTTACAGCCTGTAGCGCAGGATTATATTACTCGCCTGCTCAATCATTTGAACTATGTCGGTGTGTTGACGCTTGAATTATTTGTAACAGACAAAGGTTTGTATGCAAATGAAATGGCGCCACGTGTACATAATTCTGGGCATTGGTCGATTGAAGGTTCAATTTGTTCGCAATTTGAAAATCATATTCGTGCTGTAGCAGGTTTACCATTAGGCTCAACTGAAGTTGTTCGTCCAACGGTGATGGTCAATATTATTGGTCAACATCCGAAGTCTGAAGATGTATTGGCACTCAATGGTGCGCATTTACATCTTTATAATAAGACTGAACGTGAAGGTCGTAAGATTGGTCATATTACCCTGATGCCAAATGATAGTGCTGAATTGGTGACTTTGTGTCGTCAGTTGGCGAAAATTTTGCCGAATCCATTGTCACTCAGTGAAGATATGAGCATTTAAACTCAACTTTGTTTGTTAAAAAAGCGGTCATGAAAATGATCGCTTTTTTATTTCTTAAATTTCGGTATGATGCCCCTCCTTTATTTTTACAGACATTTTTTTGGCATGATCGGTGATAAAAAAATGTCGTTAGATAAAAGTACAAATAAAAAAATAACAATAAAGTCATATCACCATGGCAGCAAATTTTAAATTTAAAATAAATTTAAATGTGCAATTTTATTTTGAATTCAAAATAAAATAATGTGAAAAATATTGAATGTCGAAGTTATCCACAGAACTTTGTACTTAAAAATAAAGAAAAGTTTGAATTTAAAGTATAAGCCACTTTGAATTTAAACTTATTGCTGAAGTTGGGTGTGGATAATTTTTTTAAATTCAAAATGCTGTGATTTTAAAAATAAACAAATGAATTCAAATTTTACGTATTTATACCTGTCATTTCATTCATAGACTGATAAGGTATTTACATAATTTAAAGTTAAAACTGATTATGAATACTATGCTTCGTTTTTCAATTTTATGCGGTTCACTTTTATTCACGGTGAATCAAGCAAATGCTGAACTCATAATAAATGGCACGCCATCTACAGCAATAAATATCAGTAGTCCAAATGTGAATGCTGAATTTAACCCTAAAAATAATTTTCAAAGTTGTTTGGCAAATTTACGTTCATCTGCAATTTCATCAGGTGTAAATGGTTCGACTTATGATCGTTATACGCAAAATTTAACTCCTGATTATTCGGTGATTGAAAAACTGAATTATCAACCTGAATTTTCAACCCCCATTTGGGATTATCTTTCAGGTTTAGTTGATGAAGAGCGTGTCGCAAAAGGTCGTGAAATGTTGGCACAGCACCGAGATGTACTAAATCGAGTGCAAGCCGCTTATGGTGTACCTGCAGAAACAGTTGTTGCTGTTTGGGGTGTAGAAAGTAATTTTGGTGATATTTCAGGTAAGTATCCACTATTACAAGCACTTGGGACATTAAGCTGCGAAGGGCGCAGGCAAGGTTATTTCCGTGGAGAGTTCTTTTCGACTATGCGTATTTTACAACGTGGCGATTTAAGAGAAGAGCAACTAAAAGGTTCATGGGCGGGTGCTTTTGGTCATACGCAATTTATGCCATCGACTTATGAAAGTTTAGCGGTTGATTTTGATGGTGATGGTCGCCGTGATTTGGTTTCAAGTACAGCAGATGCTTTGGCATCGACTGCGAATTTTTTGAAACGTGGCGGATGGCAAACAGGCATGCCATGGGGCTTTGAAGTTAATATTCCTGAGAGTGCTTCAGTCGGTGGCGAAAGTCGTCGTAATAAAAAATCTCTCAGCTCATGGGAAAGTCGTAGCTTTACCCGTATTGATGGTTCACCTATTATTCAAGGAAATTTATCGGGGAATACATCGGCAGGGTTAATGATGCCAGCAGGTAAAGATGGTCCTGCATTCTTGGTGTTTAAAAACTTTGATGCAATTTATGGTTATAACGCTGCTGAAAGTTATGCACTTGCCATCGCACATTTGTCTGATCGTTTACAAGGTAAAGGAACAATCCAAACCGCTTGGCCGACGAATGATCCTGGGACTTCACGTGCAGAACGTCGTGAAATTCAAAATTATTTGTTGAAAAAAGGTTATCCGATTGGTGATGCAGATGGTTTGATTGGTGATAAAACTCGCCAAGCGATTCAGACAGAGCAAGCACGTTTAGGTTTAACTCAAACGGGTCGTGCAGGACAGCAAATTCTAAAAGCATTTAGAAATGAAAATGCACAGAATATGATGAAGTAATGTATTGATTATAAAAAAGGTCTGCAATTGCAGACCTTTTTTATAGTTTTTTATCCAAAATTTTCTTTATGATGAAGTGTAAAGTTATTCGATATCAGTTTTGTCTATTTTAACCGCTTCCAATACATCAAAAATAACGGCTGTTACATCTTGAGTGTGAGCACGATCATTGAAAATTTCATACGCAGATATTGTAATATCTGTATCACTTGGTAATTGTTTTTGCTCTTCTTCAATTAGGTGTTGAATGGGCAAGAGTGTTTGTTTAATAGAAAGATGTAGCACATCTTCGAACTCAATATTTTCATCTTCAAGTTCAATCATTTGCTCATTGTAATATGGCAATAAAACCGCATGGAGATAGGGTTGAAGTTCCGTAATATCGAAAATTTCAATGTCACGGCTCTGTTCAATCGTGCTGATATGATCATTCACTTCAAGAATAATATGATAATAACTCACCGCAATCTCCTTTAAATTACTCAGTTTACAATAGCATAAGTTGAGCAAAAAATGCATCAAACCCTTATATAAAATATGGATTTAGAGTATTTGACTCAAATGGTTTACTTTCTTGAATTTAACATGGCTAAATCGGCATTGGTTAGTTGAAATTGATATAAATTTTGTTCTTTCATAACAGGATACATCAACGCTTTAGGATCATCATTATGTTTTAAGCCGAGTGCATGCCCGAGTTCATGTGCGAGGGTAATACGTAAATCATTTTCAGACTGAAACTCATAGACATTAATTTCACGTCCATTGAAGACACCTTTATCAAATTGGCGTGGTTGAAAACGCTGATTGAATTGATCAACTGATTGATTGAACTGATGATTAATCGAATTTGCCTGATTTACGTTCTGATTTAAATGTTCAACTTTACGATTAAATATATCGGTATTTGTTTGCAGTTCAACTTGTTGTTGTTGGAGTTGTTGTTTTTGCTGCTGAATTTGTTGCATTACGTTGTCGCTATAGCGTTGCTGTGATTGATTTAGGGCATTGACCATTTGATTATATTGGTTCAACCGTTGTTCGTAGTTTATTTGCTGAATATCAAGCTCTCGCTTCGCTTGTAATAATTCTTGTTCAAGCTGTTGAACTTTAAAGTGTTCAGCATCTGTATATTGGCGTGTATTTTCTAAAATACGCATTTCTTGACTACGTGCGGAAGATTCTGCCTGGCGTTCATCGTAAATTAAGTTAATTGCTAGTTGAGCATTGGGGTCATAGACAAAAAAACTTTGTTTAGCACCTGCATACCAAATGTCAGCAGCTTGTTGTGTAAGTCGTTTTACCTGCTCCTGTGTAAGATTAAACCGTGGATCAACATGACCAATACGATAACGCAGACGTGTATCGGTCGGATGAGTAATGCGATCAATCACAGAATTATGATTGAGTTGAGGGTGTTGCATGCGTTGAAATGCAAAATAAGCAGTAAAAATAAGGGCTGCAATAATTAACCAAAAGCGCATAAATTTTATAAAAGTATTCTATCGTTGTTCATAATTTAGCTGAAAATAATGTATTCGAGAATAGTGGTCAGTTTGTAAATTACTTTATTTATAGATAAATACTCAGACGGATGATGTATTTTAAATTTATATCATTATTTGAAGATATAAAAATGCTGAAAAAAGTCGGAAATTTTTCCAGCATACTTGGGATTGTTACGAGGAAAGTAGTACGTTATTAGTTACAGCCTTTAGCTTCAAAGTCGGTTTTAGATGTATAAGTGATTTTTGGTAAATATTCACCCATAACTTGCTCTTCATCACCCCAATTTTTTGTACGGAAATGCTATCGATATCGTTCTGAGCAAACAAAATAATAGAAGCTTTGACTCGTTTATCTTTAGTGGATTTACTCATTTTTATACAAATTTCAAGTCTTAAGCTTATAACTTAATTTAGCTAGATTAAGTTATATAATCTCATTATTCTAAACCATTAAATAAAAATGCTTTTTTACATTGTAAGTATGAATGTCTTCAAAATTAAAACCATAAAAAAACCGTACTTTCGTACGGTTTTTTTTATTTTAAAGCAAGGTTAAATTGACAAATTATTTTTTGTCATCTTTAACTTCAGTGAACTCAGCATCTACAACGCCATCGTCCGCTTTTTGTTGTTGACCCGCATCGCCAGCAAATTGGCTAGGATCAAAACCTTCAGCACCACCTTGACCTTGTGCTGCTTCATAAGCACGTTGAGAAATTGGCATGATGATATTTTGTAAAGCTTCAGTTTTCGCTTTGATATCATCAACGTCATTTTCTTTAGTAGAAGCTTCAAGCTCAGAAACCGCAGTTTCGATTGCAGTTTTTTCATCAGCAGTCACTTGTTCACCAAGGTCTTTTACTGCTTTTTGTGAGCTAGCAACTAAAGCATCTGCTTCGTTACGTGCTTTAGCAAGTTCTTCGAACTTACGATCTTCTTCAGCATTCGCTTCAGCATCTTTAATCATTGCTTCGATTTCAGCATCAGACAAACCTGAGTTTGCTTTAATCTGGATAGATTGCTCTTTACCAGTGCTCTTATCTTTCGCAGATACTTTCAAGATACCATCGGCGTTGATGTCAAATGATACTTCAATTTGTGGCACACCACGTGGAGCAGGTGGAATGTCGCCCAATTGGAAGTTACCCAACAATTTGTTTTGCTGAGCCATTTTACGTTCACCTTGGAACACTGAAATATCTACAGCAGGTTGGTTGTCAGCAGCTGTTGAGAACACTTGAGATTTCTTCGCAGGAATCGTGGTGTTTTTCTCAATGATTGCTGTTAACACGCCACCCATAGTCTCGATACCAAGTGTAAGCGGAGTTACATCAAGTAAAAGTACATCAGTTTTGTCACCTGAAAGTACCGCACCTTGAATTGCAGCACCCATTGCTACAGCTTCATCAGGGTTTACGTCTTTACGTGGTTCTTTACCGAAAAATTCTTGAACTTTCTGTTGAACCATTGGCATACGTGATTGACCACCAACCAAGATTACGTCAGAGATGTCAGAAGTCGAAAGACCCGCATCTTTAAGCGCAATACGGCAAGGCTCAATGGTACGAGCAACTAAATCAGCAACTAAACCTTCCAATTTTGCACGTGTTACGCTAATCACTAAATGTTTAGGACCAGTCGCATCAGCAGTGATGTATGGCAAGTTAATTTCAGTTGCAGTTGATGAAGAAAGTTCAATTTTCGCTTTTTCAGCTGCTTCTTTCAAACGTTGTAATGCAAGAGGATCTTGTTTTAAGTTGAAGTTCTGTTCTTTTTTGAACTCTTCAACAAGATAATCGATCAATGCATTATCAAAGTCTTCACCACCAAGGAATGTATCACCATTTGTAGACAATACTTCGATTTGTTGGTCGCCATCAAGGTCTGCAATTTCAATGATTGATACGTCAAATGTACCACCACCAAGATCGTATACAGCGATTTTACGGTCGCCTTCTTTCTTGTCCATACCAAACGCAAGTGCAGCAGCAGTTGGTTCGTTGATGATACGTTTAACTTCTAAACCTGCAATTTTACCTGCATCTTTAGTTGCTTGACGTTGAGCATCGTTGAAGTAAGCAGGAACGGTAATAACCGCTTCAGTTACTGTTTCACCTAAGTAGTCTTCAGCTGTTTTCTTCATCTTTTTCAAGATTTCAGCAGAAACTTGTTGTGGTGCAAGTTTTTTGTCGTTGACATCAACCCAAGCATCACCATTATCAGCTTGAACAATTTTGTATGGTACAAGACCAATATCTTTTTGTACTGCTTGATCTTGGTACTTACGACCAATCAAACGTTTGATTGCATATAGTGTATTTTTCGGGTTGGTTACAGCCTGACGCTTTGCTGATTGACCTACTAAGATTTCACCATCTTTATACGCAACAATAGATGGTGTTGTACGTGCGCCTTCAGCGTTTTCGATTACTTTTACTTTGTCGCCTTCAAGTACAGCTACGCAAGAGTTTGTTGTACCTAAATCAATACCAATAATTTTAGCCATGCGATATATTCCTCAATTTTTTTTACAGTGTTTTGCTTGTTATTCAATATGAGAGCCATTCAAAATTTTTCAAGTCAAAATGCATAAAAAAATTAAAAACTCTCAAGTTTATAAGGCTTAGGCGCCTACCATGACCATTGCAGGACGCAGTAAACGACCGTTGATGGTGTAGCCTTTTTGTAGAACAGTGCCAATTTCATTGGCTTTTGCCGTTGGATCAATCCCTACTGCCTGATGGAGGTCAGCATTAAAGCCACGTGTTGTGTCTGCTTCGGTAACACCAAATTTTTCTAAAGTTGTGAGTAAAGATTTTAGGGTTAGTTTTACGCCTTCAACCATTGCATTGTCTTCACCTGCAGCAGCAATTGCGCGCTCTAAATTATCGACTGTATCAAGCAACTCTTTGGCAAATTTTTCCAAAACCGTATCTTTGTGCTTTTCAGATTCGCGTTGAATGCGCTCAACACTTTTCTGAGCTTCATATACAGCATTTGCAGTACGAGCTTTTTCAAGTTTTAGGCTTTCGGCTAAAACTGAAATTTGTTGCTGTAAATCTTCAGCAGTCACTTCAGTTTGTTCAGTTTCAGTATGTGCCGATTCTTGTTCTGCAATTTGCTCTTGTTGAAGATCTTGAGCTTGTTCGTTTTGCTCAGTCGCCATTGATTTGCTCCCTTTAAATAGGTTCTTAAACATGTACAGTCCTTTAGGCTTCAATATTCACTCTGAACTGCCATGAGTGATAAATTTCATGATTACTAAAGAAATCGGGGCGAGAGATAAAAATTCAAGCAATAATGCCGATTAAATTTACCTAATTAGCGATATTGGTCTAAAAATGCTGATTTTTGATGACATTGACTATAACTTTTGAATGATAGTATGCAAAACGATCATTCTTGAACTGTCAGTTTTTATAGAGTGAAGCCAATTGTATGAGTGTGGTTTATAAGTTGAATTTAATATCTTAAATTTTTGATTTTTATATATAAAAATAATTGTAAATAGGGCATGAATTATCAAAATTTAGAGTTAAGTACAACTTTTGAAAGTCAGGGGTGATTGATCATTTAATATTTAAAAGGTATTACAGAGAGGTGAAAAAAGTATTTTTCATGTATGGATACTCGCTGTATTATATTTAACTAGAATCTATAGCTGTAGTTTCTTTTTTTGTTTTAATGGCTTATCCAAATCAATTGGGTAAGCTTTTTTTTTTTGCCAATTAAAAAGTGAATTGACTTTTTTATATAGAAAATAGAAAAATAAAAGCGAGCCATAAATACCATTATGCCTCGCTTAATGTATAAGCTTTATATTTTGAGAGAGCGAATCAAGACTTATCTGTCTTGGTTATTGCTATGATTGAACGCTCCACGACGGTTATCACGTTTCTTATTGCTTTGATTTAGGTTAGATGTATTGTTCTCAGTTTTATGATCTGGGCGATTCATTTGACCATTGTTATGGTTGTGGTTTTGTTGTTTCTTTTGCCATTCCTGTTGGCGTTGTTGCCATTTGGCTTGATCTAGTCGGTATTGATCACGTTTAGTTTGATCAAATTGCCTACGTTCATGATCAAGTTGACGCTGTCGGCGATCTTGTTCAATACGCGCTTGTTGTAAGCGATAAGCACGCTCACGTTCATAGCGATCATCATAATGACGATTGTTACGTTTATAACCTCGGTCATCGTACGTTCCATAACTCGTGTTACCATAATAACCGCCACGTGATGAATAGCCATCCTCAGGAAAAGCAACACAGCCAACAGCGAGAAAAGCGGTAGTGATTGTTGCAATAAGTGCTTTAATCATGTTGATTGCCTCCAATAATTCATACATCAATAGCAAAAAAAAATCTGTTAAAAAGCAAAATTGTCAATGACAAGGACATAGAGTCAGATTAGCTTAATCTAAGTGTTTTATTTGTATGTTGATTATATGACTTGTATAAGAATATAGTCATATTGAGACTGATCATGTAGAGAATATGAAGAGTCAGGGATAAGAATTAAGGAATGAACAGTAATGGTTTTTACACAAAATTTACAAGAAAAGATTGAACAGGGACAGGGTGCAGCAGGTCGTACCTTAGATCGCTTACCGAAATTTGCACAAGAATCATTAGCTAAACTATTGGGTTATCCCTATCAGTACCCACAGCTCGATAGCTTTACCAAATGTTTAATGGCAGCGCAGTTAAAACAAGGCAAAGTAGGTTTTATTGGGGAAAGTGTTGAGAGATCACGCAAAGCCTTTGAATCACAAATGCAGTCTATTATTCATAAACCTACGCATGTTCAATTTGTTGAAGACATTCGTTTGCCCTTACAAAGTGGCAGTATTTACGCACGACATTATCATCCTGCGCCGGGTAAAAAACTGCCGATGATCGTGTTTTATCATGGTGGTGGTTTTGTGGTGGGTAGCGTTGACACGCATGATGAAGTTTGTCGTTTAATTGCCATGCATGCTAAAGCGCAAGTACTGAGTATAGATTACCCGCTGGCACCTGAAGTTGGACCGAAAGCATTAATTCAATCGTGTGAAGATGCATTGGCATGGGTCTATCAAAATCGTCGACAATTTAAAATTTTAAAAAATCGTATTGCGGTAGCAGGAGATAGTGCAGGTGGAAATATCAGTGCAGTGATTTCACAACGTGCAGTCAATACAAGCTATGCGCCATCAGCGCAGTTTTTGATTTATCCTGCTGTAGATTTCAAGAGTCGCCATCCATCTTTCTTTGCTTATAAAGATGGTCTTGTACTGACAGGACAAGATATTGACTATGTGACGGATTATTATGTGACTCGACATAAAATGGAGCTTGATGATCCAATTATTTCGCCCATTAATGGTCAGTTAAAAAAAGTTGCACCTGCTTTTATTGTGACAGCAGGGCACGATGTTCTGCACGATGAAGGCAAAATTTATGCTTATAAATTACGTCAAGAAGGTGTCAAAGCGCATTATCATGAATATGAAGATCAAACACATGGCTTTATTAATCTGACGCCAATTTCAAGAAAAGCGAAAAAGAACTTAATTGAAATGTGTAAAGAATTCCGTAAATTTTGGGATAAATATTAATTGTTGAATAAGCTTATTTCGCTTTAAGTCGAACCGTTGTTTCAAATGAGCATGAAACAACGGTTTTTTAATATGATCTTTGTTCATTTAAAGACGATTCACTTGAGGATAACTTTATTTTTAATGCCTCAGGAAAAGTGAGCTGAAAGTCAGTCGAATAAAAGCCTTTCATAAAAATTGCTTGCGATAGATCGGGGAAAATATTTTGAGTGTTTTGCCATTCGGCATGAGGAATATAAGCTAAGTGACCTTTAAAATGAGGTGCGAACTGATAGCTGTAGTGTTGATCTTGTTGTTCAATTTTAAAAAAATGAGCAGGAAAAATACGAGAAGAGATCTGAACTGGTAAAGTTTTTTGAGATAAATTTAGTTGAATATTAAGTATTTCATTGTTCACCGAAATTTGACAGCTCAATTGAGTTGGTGAAAAACTCCACTCAAATTGAGCAAGTTCTTTAGGAATCCCCCAATGATAGCGCCCTTCATCTACGGAAGCTTGGCTTGAAACATAAATTTTAGGTATATGCGAATGCATATTTAAACCATTGCTGGCATGGTCTAAAAAAAGTAATTCATCATAAGGACCAACGGGTGAACTGTGATAACGCACGAGCATGATTTGAACTAAGCGACCGAATTTAGATTTTTTTAAACCAAAAGGCATAAACTGCTCAATCAATTGTGGATTGAGCCAATAATTTAAAATATAGCCTTCACCCGAAAGATGCCAAGGCAATTCAGTATGTAAATGCTGTGCTAAAACTATTTGATTCATAAAAGGTAATCCTTCATTTTAAATATGTATTTTTTATTGAAGATATGCAAAATACTGTATGACGTTATTGATAATATTTATTCAATGTTTGTAATCGAAATAACTTTCATGATTCAAAGCAGACTAATATAGTCATCATGAATTTAAAACGTTTTAGGAAATAAAAGAATGATCAAAAAGATAGGATTAAGTTTAGGTTTGGTACTTCTTGCGAGTCATACATTTGCCAATACAGACATGCAAATTAAAACCAATCTTGGTAACATTGATATTGAGCTTTATGATGATAAAGCACCATTATCAGTTGCTAACTTTAAAAACTACGCTAAAACGAATTTTTATAACGGAACTGTTTTTCATCGTGTCATCCCAGGCTTTATGGTTCAAGGCGGTGGTATGAATGAAAAAATGATTGAAAAGCCAACTCAGGCAGCCATTAAAAATGAGTCTTCAAATGGTCTGAAAAATACACGTGGTACATTGGCAATGGCACGTACCAATAATCCAGATTCAGCAACCAGTCAGTTTTTTATTAATGTTGCAAATAATGACTTTCTAAATAAAGCTGCAGGTAATCCTGGTTATGCTGTATTTGGTAAAGTTACTAAAGGTATGGAAATTGTCGATAAGATGGTTAATGTGCCGACAGGAAGCTACGGTATGTATCAAGATGTGCCTAAACAACCGATTAAAATTCTCAGTATTAGCTACAAAACAGTACCTACAAAATAATTTAAAAATAAAGCAGAAATAAAAAAATATGTTTCTGCTTTATAATTAAATACTTATGAGAAATATGTTGTTTTTTAAAAAGTATATCGTTTAAAAATACAACATACGATAAAACAATTGGTTAAAAGTACTTGTCATCAAACTGAAATGGTATAGAATGCACCCCATACCGACGAGATAGACGGAAACGAACGAAGCGCGAAGTGCTGAGTTGTTAAGTA
>NZ_JBLYZK010000019.1:0-59398 GCF_048551395.1 Acinetobacter sp. TY1 | reverse complement strand
GAAAATGGTTATTTCGAGATTGTTCAATTACTTATTCAGCAAGGCGCAGATGCACATTATAAAAGTGAATATACAGCCTTACAGCTCGCTGAAATGGCCGATCAGCAACAGATTGTTGAGTATTTAATGAACTTATAAGGTTCAATTCATAAAAACTGCGTAATAAAAAAAAAGAACCCCATCTTCCTGATGAGGTTCTCTTTATATACATGTATTAGGTAAACTCCTGTTCTACCTTACTTCCTGTTACTTAGACTAATTATTGTTGTTTTTTGTCTGGGAAACTTCCTGTTCCCTATACAAGTAGAATACGATTGATAATGAAGTACGAATAGTTGTTTGTTGCAGCAATACTTGTAGGCTATAGCTTACATTAATAATAAAGTGCTTAGACATTACTATATTGAATCAATTTATTGACCACAGATTTAACTGCTTTATTGTCAAATTCATTTCCTTCAAAGCTTTCTCCATGGGTACGACTGAAAATATCTCGTAATTGAATCACGGCATTTGAGTCAATCATACTTAAACCTGCACATATAAGGCGTATTTGTGCAATCGAACTTGTACCATTGCTACCACCATAGCTAATGAAAGAAGACGGTTTTCCATGCCATTCTTTATAAATATAATCAAGTGCATTTTTAAGTACAGGGCTGTAGCCTTGATTATATTCAGGGCTGATGAAAATAAATGCATCCCCTGAAGCAATTTTATCTGCCCATTCTTGTTGTTTTGGTTGGTCATAAATACCGCTAGCAGGGGAGTATTTACCTGCAAAAAATGGTAAATCCCATTCTTTTAAGTCTAAAATTTCAACATTTATTGTGCTAAATTCAAGGTTTTGAATTTCTTTTTTCAGCCATTTTGCAACTTTAATTGCAACACGTCCTTCACGGATGCTGCCCACGATAATTTGAATATTCATTTTGAGTCCTAATTGATCTTTAGAATAGGGAAATTTCATTGATTTAAATTAGTCTGATTTTAAATATATTGAAAGTATTGATTTGTTTTAATTAAAAAAGCTCCGAAAGGAGCTTTTTTAATAGATATTTAGCCATTTAAAATGACTTTATAAAATTTTAATACCTTGTTGACCTGCAGGTGTCACTTTGAAAATTTCAACTTCAAAAGTAATATTTTTACCTGCTAATGGATGGTTGAAATCCACTTCAGTAATGTCTTCTCCTACTGTTTTCACCACACCAAATAGGCTTTGTTTTGCTTTGTCTTCAAATTCGATCATGTGACCTTCGACAGGGCGCTGTTCAAACTTTACAGTATCAAATTTTTGTACATTTTCAGCATTCCATGGACCGAAAGCATCTTCAGGAGGAAGGCTTACTGTGCGGCGATCACCGGCACGTAAACCAAAGAGTGCTTTTTCAAAACCTGCGAGTAAACTACCATCACCCATAACAAGGCTGACAGGTTCTTCACGGCTGCGTGTGTTATCAATTTCTACACCATTTTCAATGGCAACAGAAAAATGCAGATCAACTTTAGAGCCTTCTGCAACACGGGTTTCTTCATTTGGATGAATTAAATCAGTCATTTTGCGCTTCCGCACGCTGGATACGTTGCTTTTCTAAAAAGAAGGTATCGATAAGTAATAAAATGGTACCTAAGGTAATGGCGCTATCTGCAATATTAAAGGCAGGGAAGTGGCTGTTATTGTAGTAAAAATGAATAAAATCCACGACATAACCCAAACTTACTCGGTCAATTAGATTACCGACGGCACCACCTAAAATTAAAGCAATGGCAGCAGGTAGAACCATCATTTTTTTTGGCATACGCATTAACCAAAATAAAAAAATGATGGAAACAACACCTGCAAGACCTGTAAAGAAATAACGTTGCCATCCACCAGCATCGGACAAGAAACTAAAGGCTGCGCCATAGTTATGTAATAATGTCCAATTTAAAAAGGGCAATACTGGATTTTGCTGACCATAAATTAGATGTTCAGTGGCAATCCATTTTGTCCATTGATCCAAAATAATTGCGACAATGGATAAACCCACCCACACTAAATTGTGTGGGTAGAATTGGAATAATCCCTTCTTATTTTCTGGATTAGGCATACTTTCTCTCTTCGCCTTGACCTGTAGGAAGGTTAATAATACAACGACAACAAAGACCTGGGTGTGCTAGATGTGTATTTACATCTGGGAGTACATGCCAACAACGTGCACATTTTTCACCTTCAGCTGCTGAAACTTGAACACGTAAACCGTCAAGATCAGAAGCTTCGCCTTGAGTTTCATCAAAAGTATTGACGATCACTTGAGAGGTGATCAAAACAAAACGTAATTCATCGCCTAAACGGTCAAGTACAGTTTTCAATTCTTCATTTGCCCAAAGTTCAACTTTTGCAGATAAATTAGAACCGACAGTTTTTGCTGTACGTGCTGTTTCGATAAATTTATTTACTGCAGATTTTACTGAAATCAAAGTTTGCCATTCAGCTTCAGTCACGACGTTTTCTGTAGATGCAACAGGAATATCATACCATTCTGTTGTGAACACATACTTTTCAGTTTGACCTGGAATCAGTGGCCAAGCCTCTTGTGCTGTAAAGGTCAAGATTGGTGCCATCCAACGGACAAAAGCTTGTACCAAATGATACAACGCAGTTTGTGCAGAACGACGAGCTTGAGAATCTGCTTTAGTCGTGTATTGACGGTCTTTGATGATGTCTAAATAGAAACCACCTAAGTCATTGATACAGAAATTGGTTAAAGCATTGGTCACAAGATGGAAATTCATCTCTTCGTAGGATTGTTGAATGGTTTTTTGAACTTCAGTTGCACGTTGCAAGATGTATTGATCAAGTGCAATTAAATCATCAATCGCTAAGCAATCATTTGATGGCTCAAAACCATTTAAGTTCGCAAGCAAGAAACGAAGGGTATTACGAATACGACGGTATCCATCTGACGCACGGTTAAAGATCTCTTTACCTGCGGTCATTTCATAACGGTAATCCGCAGATGCGATCCAGAAACGTAAGCCATCTGCACCCATATCTTTAATAATTTCTTGTGGCGTGATCACATTGCCGATGGATTTCGACATTTTACGCCCTTTTTCATCGACTACAAAACCGTGAGTCAATAAGCCTTTGTAAGGCGCACGTTCATTAATTGCAATTGATGTAAGTAATGATGATTGGAACCAACCGCGGTGTTGATCTGAACCTTCAAGGTACAAATCAGCAGGATCAGTCAGTTCTTCACGTTCACGTAATACTGCGTAATGTGTAGTCCCTGAGTCGAACCATACATCAAGCGTGTCACGGATAGCGTTGTAGTATTCAGCATCATCACCGATGAACTCTTTTGCGTCACGGTTGTACCAACCATCAATCCCTTCTTTTTCAATCAATTGAGCAACTTCTTCAATCAATTCAGGTGTACGAGGGTGCAGTTCATTCGTATCTTTATGTACAAAGAATGGAATTGGCACACCCCAAGTACGTTGACGTGAAATACACCAATCAGGACGACCTTCAATCATTGATTGAATTCGGTTTTTACCCCAATCAGGCACGAAGCTGATTTCATTTTCAATCGCATTGAGTGCTTTTTGGCGTAAGCCTTGTGCATCCATGCTGATGAACCATTGCGGTGTTGCACGGAAAATAATCGGTGTTTTATGGCGCCAGCAATGTGGATAGCTGTGTTTAATCACTACATGTGCCCAAAGTTTACTGCACTCAGTCAGTGTCGCAATAATTTTTGGATTGGCTTTATAAATGTGCTCACCTGCAAAAATTGGCGCAGTCGGCAAATATACACCGTTACCACCAACTGGATTATCCACTTTTAAGTTGTAGATTAAGCCAACTTTATAATCGTCCACACCATGACCAGGCGCAGTATGCACAGCACCTGTACCACTCGTTGCAATAACGTGTTCGCCTAAAATCACAGGCACTTGGCGTTCAGCAATTAAAGGATGTTGTAATTGTAAGTTTTCAAGTTTGCTACCGACAAAATCAGCAAGTACTTCAAATGCTTCAAAACCATAGCGTTCAGTTGCAGATTGAACTAAATCTTTAGCAAGAATAAGGTTTTGAGCAACTTTATTTTCACCTGTTGCTTGTACTAATTGGTATTCTATTTCAGCGTGTAGGGCAACCGCTTGGTTAGCTGGAAGCGTCCAAGGCGTCGTTGTCCAAATCACGATGTCAGTTGAATCAGTGACGGTTAGATCTAAACGTGCAGATAAATCAGCAAGATCAACGACAGTGAAACCAACATCAATCGCATCCGATTTTTTATCTTCATATTCAACTTCAGCTTCAGCCAATGACGAACCACAATCTAAACACCAATTGACTGGTTTTAGACCCGGTTCAATATGACCTGCTTTGGCAATTTCACCGACAGAACGAACAATATCAGCTTCTTGTTTGAAGTTCATTGTCAGGTATGGATTGTCCCAATCGCCAAACACGCCCATACGAACAAAGTCTTTTTTCTGTAATTCGACTTGTGTATACGCATATTCACGGCAGGCTTTACGGAAAGTTGAGGCATCGACTTTAACGCCAACTTTACCGACTTTTTCTTCAACTTTAAGTTCGATTGGTAAACCATGACAGTCCCAACCTGGCACGTATGGTGCATCAAAGCCATCCATAATACGGCTTTTGATAATGATATCTTTTAAGACTTTATTGACTGCATGACCCAAATGGATTTGACCATTGGCATAAGGAGGACCGTCATGCAGAACATATTTTTTCTTGCCAATACGCGATGTACGAATCTGCTGATAAATGTTGTCGGCATACCACTCTTCCAACCATTTCGCTTCACGTACTGCAAGATTTGCTTTCATTGCAAATTCAGTACCCGGCAGGTTTAGCGTAGATTTATAATCTACTGCATTTTCAGTAGTTTGCTTATCGCTCATGCAAGTTGTCATCCAATATTATCAGCATCATTGCTGACACGTTTTACAAGAAAAATAGTTAAGTTTATAAAGGGAATTTGGGGGTGTTTTGGCGAAACTCAAGGAGCTTCACGACATCATCATCAATTCCTGCTTGAAGTGCTTCAAGCGAAGGGTAGTTTAACTCGCCATGTAAATAGTCGAGGAAAGTTACCCGCATTAATAGACCATACAGATTAGCAGAAACTTGGGGGAAATGTACTTCCAATCGCCACTCTGGATGTTCCTGCTTAATAGCTGGTCGTGTGCCGACATGCCCTGCACCAAAAAGTGTTTGCGCATGATAGCCTGAAACACCGTGTAATTCAGGGTGCGCAGCACGAACTTTGTCTGCCAATGGTGTGGTTTCACATGCGACTTCCACCGCATAAATGCCATTTAAACAAGGCTTATGACGGTTCATACGTACATTGATGGTTGGGAAATTCAATGTACGACCAATCTGGTCGCCATATTGTACACGACCTGTCATGCTATAAGGACGACCAAGTAATTTGGCTGCAAGGTTTAAATTACCTTGTTGTAAGACTTGGCGAATGCGTGTTGAACTGACCCGATCACCATCAAATTCAACAGTCTTAAGATTAGTGACATCAAAGCCATATTGTTTTAAAAAATCGCTATTGCCCTGACGGTCTTTGCCAAAGTGAAAGTCGTCACCTAAGATAAGGCTTTGTGCATTGAGTTTATTTTTGAGTACTTCGGCAAATGCTTCTGCACTTAAACTACGGAATTGATTGTCAAATTTAGCAATCGCAACATAATCAACACCAAGCTCAGCTAAATATTCTACTTTTTCACGTAATGAACTGATTCGAGGTGGGGCATCATAACCTTTAAAAAATTCGAGCGGTTGTGGCTCAAAAATCATCACCATTGTCTTTAAATGGCGCTGTTCAGCAAATTGCTGAAGCTGAGAAATCATGGCTTGATGACCCAAATGGACACCGTCAAAATTGCCGATCGTCACTGCGGTTTCGGGCAATTGTAAGTCAGTGGCTAAAGCATTTAAACGTAACAGCTTCATGATTTCAAAATAGGCTTAAATTTGAAAGGATATATATTGCCATATTCTCACAGATTCGTCTTGTTGTTGTGTTTTTACTCAAAATATTTTTTGAATTATTGAGTTTTATATCAATTAAATTGATTCATTTAATAAATATTAATCAATTTTATTTATTATAAAATGTTTGTAAGATATAAACATCGACTTAAGAGGTTCAGACGATGAAAAAGCCTTTGTATCAACTTAAACAACGACATGATGTAATTCGACAGTTCACACCAAACTGGTTCACTGTCACCATGGGGACGGGTGTTGTGGCATTGATTTTAGCTGAATTTTCTGTCTTCGCACAGTCGATTAATATGTTTGCGACTTTATTATGGCAAATGAATATAGTGTTATTTTCATTATTTAGCGTGCTCTATATATTGAGATGGCTTATTTATCCGCATGAAGCACGACAAATTTTTACTCACTCAAGTATGGCATTGTTTTTGGGTACAATTCCCATGGGACTTGCGACCATTATCAATGGTTTCTTAAAGTTTGGTGTAGTGTTATATGGTGATATTGCTATACAGATTGCACAAATGCTTTGGTATGTCGATGTATTCTTGGCGGTACTGATTGGTGTTTTTGTTCCATTTTTAATGTTTAGTCGCCAAAAGCATGAGTTAAAAACCATGACTGCGATGTGGCTACTACCGATTGTTGCATGTGAAGTTACGGCAGCGAGCGGAGGTTTATTGCTTCAACATTTGGCTGTGGGACAGACCACTTTAGGTATTTTATTTGGTAGCTACATTTTGTGGGGCATGTCAGTGTTACCTGCATTTGCGATTTTGACGATTTTATTGTTGCGTTTAGCCTTGCATCAGCTTCCAAGTAAAGAGCTTGCGATCAGCAGTTGGTTGGCACTTGGTCCAATAGGAACAGGAGCATTGGCATTACTCGTTTTAGGCGCACAAGCACCGCATATTTTACAAGCCTATCATTTAAATGGCTTAGCAGATTTTTTGCACTATGCAGGTATTGCAAGTAGTTTAATCCTTATTGGCTTTGGTGTGTGGTGGTTTGCTATTGCTGTTCTCACTACATTGAGTCATGTGAAAACAGGTTTACCGTTTAATTTAGGTTGGTGGGGGCTGACATTTCCACTCGGTGTATTTACGCTTGCCATCCTTAATTTAGGGCATCAGTTGCAGGTTAATTTTATCGTAAACTGTGGTTTAGCACTTTCGGTCTTATTGATTGCTTTATGGGGGATGGTGATGCTGAAAACATTGCGTGGTATGTATCAAGGTTATTTATTCCATTCCCCATGTTTGCAAAATTTACTACAACGTGAGCAGGTTTAAGTATCTGGGTTTAAAGTCAATTTGACGAAGCTCACTATTTATAAAATGCATCAATCGATATTTGCAGATTGGTGCATTTTGCATTTAAATGAGCAAAAATTTTGTGGATCGTATGGTATGAAAGATCAACTCGCTTTAATTATGGCACTACCGAGTGAGTCGAAAGGCTTATTTGAACAAGCTGGTATTAAGGTGCATTACAGTGGTATTGGCAAGGTCAATGCCGCATTTAAAGCTTTTGAGGTCATTCAACAAACAGGCTGTAAAGTTTTACTCAATCTAGGCACAGCAGGTAGTTCACATTTCAATGCACATGAGTTGGTTGAAGTAGTGCAGTTTGTACAACGTGACATGGACGTATCACCGCTTGGATTTGAAGTGGGAGTTACACCCATGGATCAAGATTATCCTGCTGAAATTGAATTTGAACGTTATTTTGAGCAATTGACACAAGGTGTATGTGGTACAGGGGATAACTTTGAAACAGGTTTATCTAAAGTATCGTGTAATTTGGTCGATATGGAGGGTTATGCTTTGGCAAAAGTATGTAAAAAACTAGGTGTACGCCTTATTTCTGTCAAATATATTACCGATGGTGCAGGTGATACAGCACATTTAGAGTGGGAAGAGAATTTATTATTAGGGGCTCAGAAATTATTAGAATTATATGAAAGTATCTGAGATTGTATTTTTCAAAATTCGGCGACCATAGGGGAACTATGGTCGTATGCCAAAAATAATTCTAAAGAATTCTTTAGGTCTATTTATGTTTGCGGGTTTTGATCGCGTGGAATCACACCGTATAAAATCATGTGAATGGTATGTTCAATCATACGTTGATACATGCTTTTATTACGTAAAGACTTTCCTGTGACCATTTCAATTTGGGTGTGGAAATCGGCATAATTTTGCGTTAAGCCCCAAATATTTAAAATTAGTAATTCAGCATCAATTCCGGCTGAAATTTTACCTTGTTCTTGCCAATTTGAAATGACTTTAGCTTTGCGTTTAAACAGTTTTTTCAGTGGACCTTTTAAGATTGGCAAAATATGTGGCGCACCTTGAATTACTTCTAAAGCAAATAATCGAGAGGCTTTTGGTTGAGTTTTTGCTGTTTCAATTTTGGTCATCAGATAATGCGTAAGTGCTTCTACAGGCTCAAGCTCTGCTTCAAGTGCTTGCAATGGCGCAAGCCATTTCTGCATAACAGTCGTGAGGACTTCTACATACAATGCTTCTTTATTTTCATAATAATAAAAAATATTGGATTTATGCATTTCTGCAATTTGGGCAATTTCATCGAGGCTCGCACCATTAAAGCCATAGAGTGAAAATACATCCAATGCGGCGGCAAGTAATTGCTGCCTTTTTTGCATACTCTTTTTTTGTTCCATCTCAGCTGTATATCTTCAAAATGATCTTTAAATTGTACGGTAAAATGTCTGATTTGTGCACAAGTGAATGGCTTATTTTTAAATAAAATCGAATAATTTATAGTAAGAATGATGTATTTAATCTATTTCGATGATGTTCGTGTGTAGTTGCACAAAATAAGGGCATAAAATACGTTTAAAAATAATATTTTGAATCATATTTTCATTTTTTTTAATTAAGGTTTTTTGGTAAGAGTGACCTCAAATAAAAGGCGTTATAGGATCATTTTCGGTATATTTCAACCCTTTATTTATTTTCTAAATGGAGTGTGAAATATAATTTTCCCTGTGTATATCTAATGACTTCACCACCCAAACTAAATCGAAAAGCATGAGCGGTATAAAAAATCGATTCAATGCTTGAATGAGTGCATTTTAGGTAGACAAAACAGCATTTAAAACTTGCTGTTCAAGTTTAGTAAATGCCATATTTTTTTGACGAGGGCGAGGTAAATCGACATTAAATTGTTGAGCAATTCGTCCTTTATCGAGCAAAATAATACGGTCTGCCAACTGAACTGCTTCACTGACATCATGCGTGACTAAAATAGTGGTAAAACCCTGTTCAAGCCAAAGCTTTTCAATGAGATTTTGCATGTCTAAGCGGGTGAGGGCATCGAGTGCACCCAAAGGCTCATCAAGTAATAAAATACGAGGGGTATGCGATAAAGCACGAGCAAGCGCAACACGTTGACGCTGCCCACCTGAAAGCTGTGATGGCCATAGTAAAACCTTATCTTTTAAACCGACTTTTTCAAGCAGTTGCATCGCCTTAGGGAAATGTGTTTTATTCAAGCCAAGCTGTGCATTGCTGAGAATATTTTTCCATGGCAACAGTCGTGGGTCTTGAAACATGACTCGAATATCACTGGATGTAATACCTTCACGAAAATTTTGCAAAGATTTAAATTTAATTTCGCCATAACTTGGTTGTTCTAAATCTGCAATTAGACGTAGAAGGGTACTTTTACCACAACCGCTTCGCCCAACAATTGCAACAAATTCCCCTGCACCAATATGTAAGTCCAAGTCTTCGAGGACTTTAACATCGCCATAAAACTTATGCAGTTGCTCAATTAGAATCTCTGCACCGACAAGATTTTGCTGTGACGAGGGAAGGTTCTGATCGTGGTGTATTTTCGTTGTTTTTTTTTGCGCAGCGTCATTTGTTGAAGCTGCATCATTGGCATATTGGCTAATACTTAAATCGGTCATGATCTGACTCCTATGATTGAGATTGCCTAGGATTGATAGCCGGGATGCCATCTTAAAAGATATTTTTCGAGTGCTTGCGCAAATACATCGGCAAGTTTGCCAAGTAGGGCATACAGTAAAATACCAACGAGTACGATATCGGTTTGTAAGAACTCTCGTGCATTCATGGTCATGTAACCAATGCCTGCTTGAGCTGAAATAGTTTCTGCGACAATAAGTAAGACCCAAACCAAGCCCAAAGAAAAGCGTAAACCGACTAAAATTGAAGGCATAGCACCTGGTAAAATAATTTCTTTGTATAATTGCCAACGAGTTAAGCCGTAGCTTTTTCCCATTTCGATTAACTGTGGATCAACTGAACGAATACCATGATAGGTATTGATATAAATAGGGAAAAATACACCGATTGCTACGAGAAATAATTTTGCAGATTCATCAATACCGAACCATAAAATCACCAATGGAATAAGTGCTAAAGCCGGAATATTTCGGATCATTTGCAAGGTTGTATCAAGTAAGGTTGATGCTATTTTTGATGAACCATTTAGTAGCCCAAGAATTAGCCCTAAGCCTCCACCGACAAAAAGCCCCATCAATGCACGGCCTGCACTGACTTTAACGTGTTGCCATAACTCACCACTGACGAGTAGTGTCCAAAAAGCGGAGAGGACAGCAGTAGGTGCAGGTAAAATACGACTTTGTAATAATCCTGTTTTAGATGCAATTTGCCAAATAGTCACAAGTAGGATCGGAACAACCCATGGCAGCAAACGCTGCCAAAGTTGCTGTGTTCCACGTGAAACCATGGATTTTTTTTGCTGAGTATTTGGTGGCGTTAAGACATTCATGCAAGCTCCTTCAGCGAATCTTTGTGCTGAGCGACACTTGCTAGCGTTGTCTCATTTTTTGTTGCATTCGGCAGGTAGTTATTTGCCACAATTTCACCAAAAGGTCCGGTTAAATTTGGCTGAGTTAATTTTTTACGGGTTTCGATTGGTAATAGTGGGAAGACCAATTCAGCAAAACGAATAGACTCTTCTAAGTGTGGATAGCCTGAGAAAATAAAAGTACTAATGCCAAGGTCAGCATATTCTTGAATACGGTCAGCAACCGTTTGTGGATCACCGACCAACGCTGTACCTGCACCACCACGAACTAAGCCCACACCTGCCCAAAGGTTCGGTGAAACTTCGAGTTTGCTACGGTCGCCATTGTGTAGTTCAGCCATACGACGTTGTCCAACTGAATCCATCGTTTTAAATTTTGCTTGTGCCGCTGCAATGGTGGCATCATCTACATATTGCAGAAGCTCTTCAGCTGCTTGCCATGCTTGTTCATTTGTTTCACGAACAATCACATGTAGACGAATACCATAATTTAATTGACGTCCTTTAGCATCAGCACGTGCTTTAACCACAGCAATTTTTTCTTTCACTGATGCAGGTGGCTCGCCCCAAGTGAGGTAGGTATCGACTTGTTCTGCTGCGAGTTCAATGGCATCTTCTGAAGATCCACCAAACCAAAGTGGTGGGTAAGGCTGCTGAATGGGTGGGTAAAGAAGTTTTGCATCTTCGACTTGTAGTCGTTCACCATTGAACGTAAAACTTTCGCCTGTATGTGAACGTTTTAAGATTTCACGCCAAATAGTGGTGTATTCGGCTGCGGTTTTATAACGTGTAGCATGATCTTCATAAACACCATCACCTTTGAGTTCTTGTTCATCGCCACCCGTCACTAAATTTAGCAAAACACGACCATTCGATAATCGGTCAAATGTGGCTGCCATGCGTGCTGCAAGTGCAGGTGTAGTGACACCTGGACGTAATGCGACAAGGAATTTTAGATTTTTTGTCGCATCAATCAGACTCGCCGCCGTGATCCATGGGTCTTCGCAAGAACGCCCTGTTGGAATGAGTACACCTTCATAACCCAAATTATCGACAGCAACCGCAATTTGCTTCATATAGGCATGATCAACTTGGCGTGCACCTTTGCTTGTACCTAAATAACGACTGTCACCATGTGTGGGAATAAACCAAAAAATCTTCATTTTTTTCATCCTTAGAAAAATATTTAAATGCTATTTCGTTGCCCAAACAGCTTGTTTAATGTCGATGCTATTTGGAATAATTTTGAGTTCAGTAAAGCGATTTGCGAGCTGTTGTTGGTCAGCAATAACTTTGGCAGACAGTGGCGCAGCACCCGATGGGCGGGGACGACGATCAATAAACGTCTGACTCACTTGGGGTTTTAAGCCTGTGCTTTTTGCAATGGCCTGAGCCGTTGCAATACGATTTGCTTGTACCCATTGATCGGCAACATTGAGTTGTTGAATGATGCCTTTGACTGCTTGAGGATGCTGTTTAACAAATTCAGGGGATGCTAAATAAAATGTATAATTTGGACTTAACCCCTGTCCTGAAGCTAAAATTTTGGCGTGATCTTCAAGTTGCGCTGAGGCAAAAAATGGATCCCAAATTGCCCAAGCATCAACAGCACCTTTTTGAAAGGCTGCTCGAGCATCAGCTGGGCTGAGCCAAATGGGTTGAATATCTGACCACTGTAAGCCTGCTTTACGTACAGCCTGTACCAATAAGTAATGCGCACTTGAACCTTTTTGTAGAGCAATGCGTTTACCTTTGAGTTGGCTTAACTGCGTTAATTTTGAATTTTGTGGAACTAAAATGGCAGATGCCAACGGTTTAGCCGCTTCATAGGCAATGTAAAACACCGGTTTTTTTGCAGCTTGTGCATAAACAGGCGGTGTATCGCCTGTTACGCCAACATCTATTGAACCGACAGCCAATGCTTCTAAAATTTGCGGTCCTGCAGGAAATTCATTCCAAGAAATTTTTGCGTTTGGAAATTCTTTTTCATAAAGGTTTTGTTGTTTAGCAATCGCAAAGTTAATCGAACTTTTTTGAAAGCCAATTCGTAATTCTTTTACACTTGGATCAACTGCCCAAACAGAAGATGAGCCCAACATTGCACAACCAAGCATAATCGTAGTCAGAGCATGCCCTGTTTTTTTGAACCATGAAGATGAGTGATGCAAAGCAAGTTGAGTCATTGTTATATCCTCTTTTTAGTGGCATTTTATTAAGTGAATTGGTGAATGTTAATTGGCTAAAATTGCTGCCTTAATGTTGATTTTATTGGGAATCAGTTTTTGCTGATAAAATGCATCAGCAACATATTGTTGCTCTTTGGCAACCTCATCTGAAATGGGGTGAACACCAGAGCCCATGCGTTGAATTGAGGTGTTTAACACGCCAAGTGGCAGACCCGTAGGCTTTTCCAAAAGTTTTGCTGCATCTGTTTGATGCTGTGCAACCCACTGTGTTGTCGTATTGAGCTCATTCACTACTGTTTTTAAAATATCAGGGTGTTTTTCGGCAAATTTACGATCAGCAAGGTAAAATTGATAATTATTGACTAATTTTTTACCGTCAGCACTTTGACCATTGGCAATTACTTTTGCACCGAGTTGCTGTTCAGCTGCGGCAAAGAAAGGATCCCAAATCACCCAAGCATCTACAGCACCTTTTTCAAAGGCAGCACGGGCATCGGCAGGCGGTAGATAAACCACATCAATATCAGCGAGTGTTAAATGGTTGGCTTCAAGCACTTTTAATAATAAATAGTGAACATTTGAACCTTTGTTTAAAACAACTTTTTTGCCTTTTAAATCTTGAACAGATTTGATGGCTGAATTTTTTGGGACAACCAGCGCTTCAGCAAGTGGGGCACTCGGTTGGTTGGCAACATAAACCAAATTGGCATTGGCTGCTTGTGCAAAAATGGGTGGTGCTTCACCCGCTTCACCAAAAGATACACTTCCTACGTTTAAACCTTCAAGAAGCTGAGGACCAGCAGGGAATTCAACCCATTTCACGTTGACACCTTTTTCTTTTAAGGTTTTATCGAGGTCGCCACGGGCTTTAATAATTGGCAGTAAGCCGTATTTTTGATAACCAATATTTAATGTGATTTGTTCTTGTTTTTTGTCACATCCTGAAAGGAGCATCGTGCTTGCAATACCCAAACTAAGTGCAGTGATTTTGAGTAAAGATTTTGAAGTATTGCGAGCCATGAAGATTGTCCGTCAGCAAAGTGGAGAAGATTCACTTATGCTGTCGGGATTTTCATTGCAAAAAAAATAACTTTTCCAACATTATTTATCAGGAAAAAAGATAAAAGATAAAGTGCACAATTTATCTTAAAAAGTGCAATAAAAACATAACATTATTTTTTTTGATTTTTATCTTATTATGTTGAATTTAAATAAAATAATGGATTCAAATTAAAAATAGGCAGATGTTTAAACATCTGCCTATTGCCTTCGGTAAGAGAATTTAATTTAAACAATTGAATAAGGTTTGCAAAAATTCTGCTAACACAACACCGTTATATACAAGATTTGCTTTAAATCATTTTTTTAAAAACCATTGAATTGCGCTGATAATTGTAAAGCGCCTGACGTGTCTCAGGAAGATCATCGACTGTTGCAGGTGTAAATCCGTGTTCGATGAACCAATGCGCCGTACGTGTCGTAAGAACAAAAAGTTGTTGAATCTGCAATTGTTGTGCTTTTTCTTCAAGGAAATGTAAAATTTGTGTTCCTCGATTCGATTTTCGATAACTCGGATGAACAGCAACACAGGCAATTTCCGCAGATTTAATCTCAGAATCGGTTGTTGGAATTGGATATAAAGCAGCACATGCAAGTATAGTACCATCACGCTCAATCACGGCAAATTGTTCAATTTCATTTTCTAAGCGTTCACGTGAACGATAGACCAAGATTCCTTCTTCCTCAAGTGGGCGGAGTAGGTTCATCAGCCCGCCGACATCACCAATATTTGCCATACGCACATCTTCATAATGTGCATCGGTAATCATTGTCCCGTGACCATCTCGGGTGAATAATTCCTCAATGAGTGCCCCATCATAAGCATAAGGCAACAAATGAACCCGATGTACACCATTCAAGGAAGCTGTTTTGGCATTGTGTAAATGCAGTGCAATTTCAAAATTGGAATCTTGAAATTTAGTGATGTGTTGATCGAGTTGATGAGGTGTAATTTCACGGAGTAAATGTCCAAACTCGTCGAGTAGACCTTGTTGGTTACCGAGAAAAATCAATTTTTCCGCTTGTAGTCGAATCGCAGTTTGTGTTGCAACTTCTTCTGCTAAAAGATTAAACACTTCACCTGTAGTGGAATATCCTGTTGGTCCAAGAACCACAATATTATGATTATTTAAATGACGTTGAATCGCTTCGGTATCAATAGTGCGGACTTCACCTGTAAGTTGATAATCGATCCCATCTCGGATGCCATAAGGTTTTGCGGTAATGAAGTTACCTGAAACGACATCAATGCGTGCACCAAACATCGGTGAATTGGCAAGTCCCATCGACAGTAAAGCTTCAATTTGTAGGCGAATTGAACCAACAGCATCCATAACGCAAGATAGAGATTCGCGTGTTGTGATACGGCGGTTGATATGAATTGGGCTTGCGATGTGCTTAGATTTTAAATTTGCATTAATTTGTGGACGAGCGCCATGAACTAAAATTAAGCGAATACCGAGTGAGTGCAAAAGGGCAATGTCATGAATAATATGTTGAAAGTTTTCATGCTGAACCGCTTCACCACCAAACATAAGCACAAAGGTTTTGCCACGATGTGCATTGATATAAGGTGCAGAATGACGAAACCAATGCACATAGTTTTGTGTCGTACTTTGAGTTGGTTCAGTCAGATCAGTTTGCATGTTTACCTCAGTATCACCCATTTCTATATAGAGATTCTAAACAAAAAATGAGAAAGAAGAAGAGTGAAAATAAAAAAAGCACTCGAACATGATGTAACGAGTGCTTGTAAGGGGCGTTTTGATCGGCTTAACATTAGAGACAATGAAAAGCCTAAACTAAATTTAGGCTTTGGGGTCGTTTCATTTTATTCAATATTGCAGTCATTAACCCATGATGCGGATAATACGATTACTACGTTCATTGACTAGAACATAATCACCATTCACTTTATACCATTGTTGATATTTTCCAGGTTTATACAAATCACGGTGGCTCTTATGACTCACTGCATAACGTGACGAATTTAATTGACTTGGAAAAATTTGACCTGAACGCCATTCACGGCTTGGATTTACACGAGAATGGTAGCGTGCATATTGCTGATTATAACGATCTTTATTATCGTAATGATCGTGGCGATCATTATTATAGCGATCTGAATTCCAACCTGGATTTTGTCCATGACGGTCATTCTGATATCTGTCATGATCATATGAGGCTGCCATACTTGATGTTGTAAGTAGTGCACCAAGAGAAAATGTAATTGCTGTAAATACTTTATTCATGTCGCTCACCTAAATGTTCGCATCCTTCGATCGTTTTAGATTACGTGTGGATTAGAGATAAATGGTGAGGGAAATTTAGTTGAATTGTGAAGTATATGGAGGCTTTATGGAGATCTGTAACTAACAAGGCTTTCGATGAAATGATAAAAATAAAAAACTCAGTGCATTGACTGAGTTTTGAATGTATTTAAAAAATTTACATGCCCCGAATATTTATAATACTGTTGCTATCTGAATCAACTAAAATATAGTCATTATTAATTTTGTACCATTGTTGATTTCGAGCAGGTTTTGGTAAATTGGTATCTTTATAATCGACTTTATAACTATTACCACGGTAATGTTGCGGCATCACATAACCTGTTTGCCACTTATGTTGCTGTAGACGACGTACACCCCGTTCTTCACGCTCACGGCGTTTTTCACGAAGTTCATCATCATTATCATCTTGTTGATAATCTCGATATTTTTTACCTTGTCCACCACGTTCAGAGCCACGGTCATCGTCCCAATGTGGACCAGCAATGGCGATATGGCTCGTCATTAACGCACTGAAAGAAATAGCCAAAATAGCAATTATCTTTTTCATGTAATGTCCTCGTGGATGATATTTTTGTTGACCCGACTAATGTACTGCCAAAATGCAGAGAAACTGTGAAGAATAAAGAGTAATTCGATTAAAACTACAGAGATAATAAGAACATATTTTCAAATCGCTTGAAAGTATTTCCTGCAAAACCTCACTGTACGGTGTTTTCTCACGAACTTTAGAGTGTGACGTAGTTCATTTTAATTTGTAAATATTTATATGAAAAGAGAATATTTTGCAATATAACGTGAAAATACGCTGACTTAATACCACTGTTCATGCATTAAATTTAAATAATCTACGGCTTCAATGACTTGTTTAGCATGGTGAGGATTGTCTAAAGCTTGGATTAAATGTTGAGGTAATTGAAATTGCTCAATTGAACGAATGATTTCAACTTTATGTTTCTGGTCTTTCATAGGATCTACTTAACTCAGTATGTTGTGAATGATAAGTAGAGCATAGAATATTTTATTCAATGTGTTAAATGGATTAAAAATCTAATAATAATTGGGTAAAGCGATTAAAAAAACCCGATTTCATAAACAAAATCGGGTAAGATAAAAATGAATCATCAGAGTTTAATCTTGGGCGTCAATACTCTGACCATTCATATGCAAGCTGTCGTCACCCATGAGATATAAATATGCAGGCATGATAGCTTCAGGTGTTGGTAATACTTTTGGGTCTTCTTGTGGATAGGCTTTGGCACGCATTGCCGTTCGTGTGCCACCAGGGTTAACGCAGTTATAACGAATGTTTGGATAAGTATTTTCTTTAGCAAAGATCTGACTGACGGCTTCAATGGCAATTTTTGAAACCGAATATGCACCCCATTCTGCACGTGCTTCACGACCTACACCAGAACTCGCAAAGACGACAGACGCATTTTCAGATTTTTGCAATAAAGGCAGAAGTTCTTGCGTCAGTACAAAAGGTGCGCGTAAGTTAACTGCCATGACATCATCCCAAACCTCTTCAGGATATTGTGCTAAAGGGACACGTTCACCTAAGATGCCAGCATTATGCAAAATTCCATCTAAGCGACCAAATTGTTGTTCGAGTGTATCGACTAATAATTCATAATCTCTTGCAGAAGCGGTAGAAAGTTGTAGCGGTAAAATGGCAGGTTGTGGTGCGCCAAGAGCTTCAATTTCATCATAAATCACTTCTAACTTATTGAGCGTGCGACCATGCAAAACCACCGTTGCGCCGTGTAGGGCATAACTAATTGCAGCAGCACGACCAATTCCATCACCTGCACCCGTGATCAGAATAATTTTATCTTTCAATAAGTCGGGACGAGGTTGATATTCTGAATACTTCATGCGTGACCTCCTGTAATTTTTATGATGCTTGAAAATGCTAAATTACGCTGTTGTCGATGGAATATCTACTAAGTTTTCGATGAGTTGATGTAATTCGACGACATTATTTACGATGGCATCTGCTTGCCATGCAGCAAGATCATCTTTGTGTTGCAATGGTAAATAGCCATAAGCTGCTAAAATGGTATACATATTTGCATGACGCCCAGCATCAATATCTCGTGGATGATCACCCACATAGATACATTGTTCAGGCGCGATATTAATCTGCTTTGCTGCTAAATACATTGGTTCAGGATCAGGCTTTGTTTTGCTGACATCTTCAGGGCAAACTAAAACTGCACAACGCTCCGTCAAATTGAGTGCTTCGAGTAATGACTCACTTAAACCACGCGGTTTATTGGTGACAATTCCCCAAGGAATATTATTTTGTTCAAGCTGTTCAAGTAGGGGATACATACCTTCAAAAAGGTCTGTATTTACCGCAATATCTGCACCATATAAATCTAAAAAGCGCTGACGATGTGCAAGAAAAATCGGGTCATCCACTTCTAGTTCAGGATAAACTAATTTCATCATCGCTCGTGCACCTTCAGATACTTGGGTGCGAATCAGATCGGCTTCGACAACAGTACGATCTTCATTACGGCACATTTGTTGAATAATGCGAATGAAGTCAGCAGCAGTATCAATTAAGGTTCCATCAAGATCAAAAAGTACGGCTTGCATTACACACCTTCGTTTACGGTATAGACCATATAGTTGACATCAACGTTTGGGGCTAACCAATAGTTTTGAGTCAGTGGGTTAAAATGTAAACCTGTCATATCTTTGAGTTTTAAGCCTGCTCCACGAATGTCATGTGCAAGTTCTGATGGTTTAATAAATTTGTGATAATCATGCGTACCCTTTTTTAGCATACGCAAAACGTATTCTGCACCAATAATCGCTAGTAAATAGGCTTTAGGATTACGGTTAATGGTCGAGAAAAAGACATGACCACCTGGTTTGACGAGTTTTTGGCAGGCTTGAATGATGGATGCTGGATTCGGTACGTGTTCAAGCATTTCCATACAGGTCACAACGTCATATTGTCCTGCTTGTTCTTCGGCAAGTTGCTCTACAGGAACTTGGCGATACTCGATATTATTTACATTTTCTTGTTCTGCATGTAAACGAGCAACATTGAGTGGTGCTGCACCCATGTCGATGCCTAAAACATCTGCACCACGACGTGCCATGCTTTCAGCCAAGATACCACCACCACAGCCGACGTCGAGAATTTTTTTACCACTTAAACCGCCTACGTGTTCATCAACCCAATTTAAACGTAGTGGATTAATTTGATGTAGTGGACGAAACTCAGATTGCTGATCCCACCAAAGTGCCGCAAGGGCTTCAAATTTTGCAATTTCTTGTGGATCAACGTTAAGTTGCGACATGCAAGTCACCTCTAAATCAATTGTTTTCATCAAAAATAAGTTTATGTGCTAGTGTAACCATAATTCTGAAAAAAGCGATGAATCGTATAAAAATCTTCACAGAAGGAAAACGATTTTCCCATATTTGTTTTATAGTTAGCAGATAAGCTAATGACAGCTATATAAGATGATGCATAGAGGACAAAAATTGTAATGAAAAAATTTATTCTTGGCGGTGTAGCCGCTATGGTTATGGCATTTTCTGCAAACACAATGGCAGCAGATTATGTTGCAGGTAAAGATTACACCGTGATTCAGAACCCTGGTAAATCTGCGGTTCCAGGTAAAATCGAAGTTCGTGAATTTTTTTGGTACGGATGTCCTCACTGTATCAAGTTAGAACCACATATGCAGACTTGGCTGAAAAAATTGCCAAAAGATATTTACTTTGTGCGTACACCTGCCGCAATGAATAAAGTTTGGGAACAAGGTGCTCGTGCATATTATGTAACGGAAGCGCTTGGTGTGCGTAAAAATACGCATTTACCAATTTTCCATGCAAATGGAAATGGTCAACAAGTTTTACAAAAAGCAGAGTTTTCTCAGTTTTTAACGCATTATGGTGTACCTGAAGCAAAATTTAATAGTATGTATGATTCTTTCCCAATTACTGCAAAAGTGGCTGAGTCAAATAAACTTGCACAACAGTACCAACTTTCAGGTGTTCCTGCTGTGGTTGTAAATGGTAAATATGTTGTTACTGGTGAAGATGCTAAAGTTACTCAAGTAGTTGATTATTTAGTTAATTTAGAACGTAAGTCGAAGTAGTTCTTAGACTTATAGCGAAAAGCCAATCAATTTTGATTGGCTTTTTTGATTTAATGATTAGAAAAATGACGTGATACATTATTTTTTATACTTCTTTACGACCTTCCCAATTGGAAATACCTTTAAAAATTAAATGAACTTGCGTCACAGCTTGCTTTTTTAGAACCATTTTTTGTAGTTCAAGCTCTATACCTTTGTATTGACGGCAGAGGCTAATCCACGACATTGCCCAAGTAAAAGAAAGATTAATGAGAATATTGGTGAGTCCACGTAAATCAGCAACATCATCAAAATTTTGTACAATCTCAAATTTGGTCAGATCATTAGCAAGATCGTCATTGAGAAACTCAATTTCTCGTGCAATGGAATGACGCACAACTTCTGAACCGCCCCAACGCTCTGCAATCATAAAAATCCACTGTTGTGGATAGACATCAACCGCATGAAAAAAGTGTTCCATGCTGGTTTGAGCTTTAGCATTCGGCTGTGCTAAGCCATGCCCAAGTTGATGCACTACACTTTTTAAATATAGCGCAACCTGATCAACTAACTCTTTGCCAAGTTCATCCATATCTTGGAAATGACGATAAAACGCCGTTGGAACTAAACCAACCTCTCTGGCTACTTCACGCAAACTAATACTGGAAAATGAACGACCTGAAGTGCTTAATGTCAAAGCCGCATCAAGTAAAGCCTGACGACTTTGCTGTTTGCGTTCATCCCGTATTGACATGTGTACACCTGTATTTTTGTGGTGTGATGAGTCTATCAAAAATAGCGATATAAAAATAATGATAAATTAAGCGATGAATGTCAGTGCACACCTGTTGACTCAAATTATAAAAATAAATTATAGTGCACGAGTGTTCACTAAAAGAACATTTGTTCACTCAATAAATAGCAAGCATAAAGAGGAACGTTTTATGAGTAGCCAAATGCAGTATCAGCCACAATGGGTACGTGAAGATTTTGTCGATTTTGTCGCTGAAAAAATCAATCCTGTTTGGGCTTGGAAAAAGGTCAAAGCCAGTATTATTAAAATTCGGAGTTTAAGTACTGATTTTTATCAAATACAGTTACGTCCGAATCGTAATTTTAAACATCAACAGTTTAAAGCAGGGCAAAGTGTTCTCGTCACTGTAGAAATTGCTGGTGTGCGCCAACAGCGTAATTACTCTGTAGTCAAATTTCTAAGTAATGGCGATATTATTCTTGGTGTCAAACAGCAAGGTCTTGTATCTAAAGCTATTACACAAGCTGACTTAGGAAGTATTGTTGAGTTATCTCAACCGCAAGGTAATTTTACACTGCAAGCTGATTTATCTCCGTTGCTATTGCTCGCATCAGGTAGTGGTATTACTGCAATTTATTCATTGTTACAACAAGCTATACAAAAAGGGCATCAGATTGATCTCATTTACTTTAGTCGTGATGGTGCATTTCACGTGGAACTTGAGCAGTTAGCACAACAGTGTGCGGCTTTGAAATATCATCACATCAATACAGTAACGCAGAAACAGCACTTAGATTTAGCGTTATTAGAACAATTGATTCCTGATTTTACGCAACGCCAAACGTATGCATGTGGTGCAAGTACAATGATGCAAAGTTTGAATCAAATTTATAAGCAACATGGTTTACAGCATCAATTACATCAGGAATATTTCAAAATTACGGTTGATGAAAATCTAGCTGTGCAGCCTGTGACATTCTTACGCTCACAGCAAGAGTTTGAAGCACAAAGTAATTTGCTAGAAAGTGCAGAAAAAGCAGGTTTAAGACCAACGCATGGTTGTCGTATGGGAATTTGTAATACTTGCACCTGTACCAAAGTGAGTGGTTCAACTAGAAATGTGCTGACAGGCGAAATTGATCATGGATCAAATACTCAAATCAAGCTGTGTATTAGTCAGGCAATTAGTCCAGTAACGATTAATTTGTAATATAAAAATTTAATTTTTAATCCTTTACGCAATTTCAAGATCAAATCGTTTTCGATTCATTGAATCTAAAGCTCGGGGAAATTGCACATAAAATTTAGTCACAGTCGCTCAAAATGCACTGTGTAGGAGTAGAAAAGATGAATATGTCAGTGAATTTTCCAAGCAGTAAGTCGAAGCATTTAAGTCCTGAACAAACTGAAGAATTTGGTCGCCGTGTTGACCAAATACGCCGTGAAGTAATGGATCGCTTAGGTGAGCAAGATGCGAAATATATTTATAAAATTCGCAATTTTGTTCGGTATAGCGAAATTGCATCTCGTGGCATGTTGATGTTTGGTGGTTGGATTCCACCTGTTTGGGTGATCGGAACAGGTTTATTGGGCATTTCTAAAATTGTAGAAAATATGGAGCTCGGTCATAACGTAATGCATGGTCAGTTTGATTGGCTCAATGATCCGAGTCTAAACGGTGCAAATTATGATTGGGATACGATGTCATCGGGCGATGATTGGAAATATACCCATAATTATCTGCATCATACCTATACCAATATTGTTGGTAAAGATCATGATGTTGGCTATGGTTTACTTCGAGTGAGTGAGTCGCAAAAATGGGAACCTCGTTTTTTATTTAATATTCCTTTAGCAATTCAGTTGATGGTATTTTTTGAATGGTATGTGGGGGTTCAAAATCTACATTTGGAAGATGCTTTAATTTATAAGACTAAAACGTGGAAACAAGTTTGGGCAGATGCGGCTAAATTCCGTAAGAAAGTCCGCCGTCAGGTTTTAAAAGATTATGTATTTTTTCCTGTAATTGCAGGGCCGAATGCTTTACCTGTATTTGTAGGTAATGCGGTTGCCAATGTCATTCGTAGTTTATGGTCTTCAGCTGTAATTTTTAATGGTCATTTTACGGAAGATGCTGAAACTTTTGAAATGGATAATACTGAGAATGAAACGCGTGCTGAATGGTATTTACGTCAAATTCGCGGTTCAAGTAATTTTACAGGAACAGAATGGCTACATATTTTAAGTGGTAATTTGAGCCATCAAATTGAGCATCATTTATTTCCAGATATGCCTGCTAATCGTTATGCAGAAGTTGCCCCAAAAATTAAAGCATTATGTGCTGAATATGAAATTAACTATAACGAAGCGAATTTTTTTCAACAGTTTGGTAGCGTATGGGTACGTTTAGCAAAGCATTCTCTGCCAAATAATATGACAGCTAAAATCACGCAATCTTTGCAAAAAGTGAAAGGAATTTTTGCTTAGTCTCACAAAATAAAATTGTATAAAAATTATTGTTGAAAGATCAATATTCATTCATAAAGTCCAATGTAAGTCATTGGGCTTTCCACATTATGCAAAACTATTTATTCTGTATTTCTAAAGAGTTATGTTTAATTGTGAATAAATTATGAATTTTTTCATGAATATTATTGTGGTCTTGTTGTAAATAATAATATAATTGAGAAATATTATCATTTACTGTTGGTGTGTCTGTGCCTTACGCAAAAAAAACTTTAGCTCTGATGATGTTTTCTACAGGGTATCTTTTTGTATCTTCAGCAGCTTTCGCAAATTCAGAAATGAATGAACAAGTGAAAGTATCGGCGACTTTGCCCACTATTGTGATTGAGGCAATGGCGGAAGGTGATCCAATAAAAACATATGTTGACTATAAGCAAGCAAATGTCACAAGAAATGGATTGGACAAAAAAGATATTCCACAGACTGTAGACACCATTGATGTATCAAAATACAAACTTTATGGGGCAAATGATTTAAGCGTAATGTTACAAGGTACACCAGGTGTATCAACATCTTACGATATGCGTGGCGATGGCATTATGCTACGTGGTTTTAGTGCAGATACTGGTGATATCTATCGAGATGGTGTCCGTGAAAGTGGTCAAGTAAGACGTAGTACAGCCAATGTTGAACGCATTGAGATCTTAAAAGGACCTGCTTCCGTTTTGTATGGTCGGAGTGGAGGTGGTGGTGTCATCAATATGGTGACTAAATTTGCTAACTTTGAATCACCAAGTACTATTGGTGCATATGCTGGTTCTTATGAAAATGTAGGTGGAACCGTTGATATCAATAAGGTCTTAAATGACAACTGGGCTGTACGTTTAGTCGGTGAAAAATCAGATACCAACAGTTTCCGTGATGGTATTGGTTCAAATGAAGAAATGATATCACCAAGCTTTACCTATCGTAGTGATGATGAAAGATTATTGTGGACAACCGAATTTACCTATGACGATTTAAATCGTGTTCCTGATCGTGGTCCATCTTATGAAAACTTGCCTGATGGAACTTCAATTAAAATGGGCTTTGCACAAAGCGGAGACTATGTTGAAGATGTTTTAAAAACGGCAAGAACAGATGTGAAGTATGAGTTTGCACCAGGGTGGAAGTTTCATTGGGGCTTAAGCCATCGTGAAGCAGAACAGAACTTTGATCATTTTTATTTAGGGTCAATGTGTACGGCTGATAAGACCCCAACAGCAAAAGATAAGGGCTGTTATAAAGGTTATATCAATCAAATTTATTATTGGCAACAAACCACAAATAAAACGACTGCAAATACGTGGGATATATCGGGTGAATTCACAACAGGCTCGTTAAAACATAATGTTCTGGTGGGAACAGATTGGACTTATGAGCAACGTGAGCCATTACTGTCAAATAAAAATCAAGATGGTTCATTAATATATGGTTTTGTTAATCCGTTAACAGGTGATCGATTTAGTAATCGTGGTAGTGGTCATGTTGTGACTTCACATAACTATAATGAAGGGACAAATTACGGTCTGTTCCTACAGGATTTGATCAGTTTTAATGACCAAATTAAAATGATGATAGGGGCAAGATATGATTACTATGAAGCGAAAACAACAAATAAGCTTGAAAGTTCATCAAGCTATGGTCAATCTAAAACTGTAGAAAATGAAACACTAAGTCCGAATATTGGTTTTGTATGGCAACCTGTCCCAGCACAAAGCTTATATGCTTCATATAGTAAAAGTTTTGTTCCTTTTGGTGGGAATATGGGGGTCAATGCAGTATCGGCAACTGAGGATTTAAATGCATTTAATGATGAACCTCAATATCTTGATCAATATGAAGTGGGTATCAAAAGTGAATGGCTAGATTCAAAGCTAAATACTCAGTTTTCAGTATTTCATATTCAAAAGCACAATATACGAGCGCATGAAGATCCAGATGATACGAGTTCACCTTATGTAATTGTCGGTGAAAATGAATCACAAGGTTTAGAATTTAGTTTCATTGGTCAAGCATTCTCGAAAGTATATGTTCGAGGTGGTTATGGTTATACAGATGCGAAGATTACTGAAAACAAATTTAAGCCTGAGTTAGTCGATAATGATTTACGTAATGTTTCTAAACATACGGGGAATCTTTTTGTTCGATATTTACCTACAGAAAAATTCTATGGTGAAATTGGTGCAACGTATATGGGTTCATACTATACGTCAGATGAAAATACAGCCAAAATGCCTGATTGGACACGTCTAGATGCAGCTTTAGGTTATAAAGACAAGAATTGGGGCGCAACTGTTGCAGTAAATAACTTAGCAGATAAGGAATATTGGCGTTCAAGTTCAATGCCTGGAACGCCAAGAAATTATTTATTGAAACTCAACTATTATTTCTAATATAAGGTTTTAATGACAAGGCTTCGGCAAAGAGTTTCGGAACTATTTACAGCATAGTTTTGATATAAAATTTCTTGGTTAGAAATTTATTTAAGTCCTTATATGATCCGTTAATAAAATCTCTAGTTCATGATGGCTTTACGCTCATAAACTAGAGATTTAGATCACAGGATATCTGTCAAAAAAGAGCAACATTTTATAATTTTGTGGTTCACGTATTGTATGAACGATATCGCCAATTTTAAAAACCACCAAGATGTAACAAAACCATCCGACTCGCTTCTGCTATAATGTTGCGCAATTCATTTTCAGTCAAAATTTAGGACAAATTATGCGTATTGACCAACGTGCATTAGACCAATTACGTGATGTTAAAATTACTCGTAATTATACGCGTTATGCGGAAGGTTCAGTATTGGTTGAATTTGGTCATACAAAAGTACTTTGTACTGCAAGTATCGATAATTCTGTACCGCGTTTTTTAAAAGGTAAAGGTCAAGGGTGGGTCACTGCTGAATACGGCATGCTGCCACGTTCTACTCATACACGTAGTGACCGTGAAGCGGCTCGTGGTAAACAATCAGGTCGTACTCAAGAAATTCAACGATTAATTGGTCGTAGCCTACGAGCAATGGTCGATTTGAAAAAGCTTGGTGAAAATACTATTACAATTGACTGCGATGTAATCCAAGCGGATGGTGGTACACGTACAGCAGCCATTACAGGTGCAGCAGTTGCACTCATTGATGCAATGAATGTTCTTTTAGAGAAAAAGAAAATCAAACAAGACCCATTAAAAGGTTTAGTTGCAGCAGTTTCAGTTGGTATTTTCCAAGATGAAGTACTGCTTGATCTTTGCTATGAAGAAGATTCAAATTGCCAAACTGACTTAAATGTGGTGATGACGCAAGCAGGTGAGTTTATTGAAATTCAAGGAACTGCTGAAGAAAAACCATTTACTCGCGCGCAGTCTAATGCAATGCTCGATATGGCTGAAAAAGGTATTGCAGAACTTGTGAAAAAACAGCAAGAAGCATTAGGTTGGTAAGCATTTAATTTATATTTAAAGTTTTGAAAATAAAAAACGCATCATGAGATGCGTTTTTTATTTGGGCTGAAAATGATTTAGGATTAAATTTCAGCTTTTGGTTCTAAGATTTTATAGGTAAAGTTTTTACCATTGAGTACATCCATATTCATGTCTTTATATTGCTGTAAAACTAGATCGGTAGGGGTATCACAGCTCATTTGTGGCTGAATACCTGTTTGATGTACTGTTTTATAACAGCTATTCACATGTTGAATAAATGAATAATAAGGTGACAATGGAATATTTGCAGCACTTAAAATACGAGGCGCAAGGAAGTGTGCAGGAATAAATGGTTCTTGCAATGTTTTACGTTCAATAGGGAAATTTGCCCATACAGCAAGTGGGGTTTCAAAGAATTTTACATCCTTTTTCTCCACTTTTTCTTGAGTAGAGGCAAAGAAGCCATATTCATCATAAACTTGTTGCAGGTTTGGTAAATGATCACCAAAGAAAACAATAATCGTTGGACGATCTAACTGCTTCACATCTTCTATCAAGCCTTTAAATTTCTCATCAGCTCGTTGCATACCGGTTAAATAAGTATTTAAAGCCTGTTTTGTTGAATCACTGATGCCTTCTTTAGTAATTTTAAAATGATCTTTACCAAAACGGTCATCACTGTACATTGGATGGTTTTCTACACTAATGGCATAGATAAACTGCGGTTGGTCGGTATTTTTGAGCTGGTCACGAATACCGTTATACAGTAAATCATCGGTTGCCCAACCTGCTTGGTTGATGTATTTACTACGATCTTGGGTGTTGACCATATTTTCAAGCGAGGTGAAACGATGAAAACCTAAGTTTTGATAAACGGCACTACGATTATAAAAATATTTGCCATTATTATGCATGGCAGTTGAGTCATAACCTAATGAATTTAAATAGGTCGCAAGTGAATATGTTGGGCGTTTTAATTTAGATACATAAGCCAATTCATTGTGATTTAAATAGACATTCAGACTGGTTAAGACTTCAAACTCAACATTTGCCGTTCCTCCACCGAAACTTGGTGAGAGTACACTAGACACTTGATTTTTATTAATTGTTGGTGTGACATTTTTAGGTATGCTTTTATCTAAACGTGTTGCATCCCAATGTGATTCACTCATGACAAAAATAATATTGGGTAAAATTGTTTCTTTATTTGTATTGACCGTAGATTGTGCTGCTTCAGGAGCAACTTGTACAGGTGTGTTTGGGTATAAAGCCTGAATTTTATCTTCAGGAATATTTTCAGTTTGAAAAATTTTAGTGTTCAGACCATCAACAGACTTTGAAAAAAAGAAGGTAGAGAATCCTAAATATTTTATAGTGAGATGATCACCGATCCAATCGCCACGTGTTGCAGGCAAATACATTGCATATTCACATAAAGTCCCTTTGATTCGAACAGGACAATTTGCACTAAAATTATTTTTAAAATTTGCGGTGACAAAAAAACCTAAAATCGCAACGCTAAGTACAGTATTGACCCAAAAATTAGGCTTTGAACCAAATTTTTCTTTTTTATATAAAAATATAAAGAGAGCGATAAATGCTGTAATTCCACCAAAAACCGCAAATTTTAAAATCAGGGGGGATGCAATAAACGTTTCTTTAAATAGTAAAAAATCACTAGGTACAAGGCTTGCAGACAAGTACTGTTCTTTTTTGATATTAATAAACGTCAATAAAAAAATAATAAATTGGCTGAAAAATAGACTTGACCACATTTTTCTTAAAAACACATAAAACAAACTAATAAATGCATAATTCATGAGCACTGAAAATGCATATTTATATAAACGAGGTTTTAGATAGATGTCATTTAATTGAAAGAATTTATTGATATCTTCTTGATAGAGAAAAAAAGCAAATACAGATAAGAAAGCTACAAGTAGAAAAAGTACTTGTTGTCCTAATGTCTTCATGCGCTTTTATGCCTAAATATCAATAAATGAGTGGAGCGATATTATAGGCTTCCCAATAGGTTTTTAGAAGAAAATATTTGTATAAAATGTGGTCAACTTTAAGGTGAAACGGCATATCTATTTAAAGAAAAATAGATATGCCGAAGCTGATATAAAATTGTGAGTTAAAGAGCAAGGATTAAGCATTAAAACGCATAGATAAATCAATTGCTTGTACATCTTTGGTCAAGACACCCATGGAAATATAATCCACACCTGTACTTGCAACTTCGCGTAAATTATCGAGGGTAATATTGCCTGAGGCTTCCAATTTACAACGTCCTGCAACGTACTTAACCGCATCAATCATTTGTTGTTGACTGAAGTTATCTAACATCACGATATCTGCTTGGGCTTCAAGTGCTTGATTGAGTTCATCCCATGTTTCGACTTCGACTTCGACCAATTTTCCTGGGGCAATTTGATGCGCTTTAGCAATGGCTTGTGCAATGCCACCTGCTGCCATAATGTGATTTTCTTTAATTAAAAATGCATCAAATAAACCTAAACGGTGGTTTTGCCCACCACCAATGGCAACAGCATATTTTTGTGCGATGCGTAAGCCTGGTAAAGTTTTACGTGTATCTAATAATTTAGTATTTGTACCTTCTAAATATTTTAGATACTCCGCAGTTTTAGTAGCAACTGCAGACAGGGTTTGAATAAAGTTTAATGCAGGACGTTCAACAGTCAATAAACTACGTGCAGAACCTTTTAGGGTATATAAAGTTTCATTGGCAGAAACAGCATCACCATCATTTTTAAGCCAAGTGATTTGTACAGAGGGATCATAGGCTTGAATTAAGGCATTGACCCAAGGTTGACCTGCAAGCACCATATTTTCACGAGTAATAATGGTCGCGGTCGCTTGCTCATCTTCAGGTGTCAGTAAAGCTGTAATATCGGCATCACCAATATCTTCCTGTAAAGCATGTTGAATGTTGATTTGAATCGCTTGTTCAAGCAGTGCGGCAGGTATGCTCATGGAAATCCCTTATATCCCTCAAAAACTGAGCGATATATTAGCATTGTCCGTATTAGTTTGAGGAAGTTTTTATTTGTATGTGTTCAGAGTACACTGCACAACAATCATTGATTTTTTATGGTCGGATACTCGACTCCATATTGAATCAAAATGTGCAATCAATCTTAGGATGAAATCATGTCTGCAACCGCAAATTTTCAGCTTATTGATGGTCAGCTTCAAGGGGCTCGGCAAATTCCTTCACCTAATTTTAATCAACGCCCTGATCAAACTGAAATTCAATTGATTGTGATTCATAATATTAGTTTGCCACCTTCTCAATTTGGCGGTGGCTACATTGAGCAATTTTTTCAAAATCAGCTCGATTGGTCTGTACATCCTTATTTTCAAACCATTGAAGGCATGCAGGTATCAACACATTTTTTGATTTTACGTACAGGTGAAGTCCTACAGTTTGTCAATTGTCAGGATCGGGCGTGGCATGCAGGTCGTTCGACTTATTTGGCAAAGCAAGAATGTAATGATTATTCAATTGGGATTGAATTAGAGGGTAGTGATGATCTACCTTTTGAAGCTTTACAATATCAAAGCCTTATCGATGTAGTCATCACATTACAAGATACCTATCCTCAAATTAAGCAACATATTGCAGGACATTCTGATATTGCACCAGGACGTAAAACCGATCCAGGCATGTACTTTGAATGGGCAAAATTCCGTGAAATGTTGGCACAGCAACGTAGTGACTAAAAATAGCCAATCGAATTAAGAATTAACAACGTATTTTTAAGCCAACTTAATTACAATAGCGACATTATTATAATGGGATATATACGATGGCGCTTTGGCGATCGACCTTTATTGTCAGTGCAATGACAATGCTGTCACGAGTTCTAGGATTGGTTCGTGACATCGTGCTAATGAATGTATTTGGCGCAGGTAAAGACTTCGATACCTTTGTAGTTGCATTTCGTATTCCAAATTTTTTCAGGCGATTATTTGCCGAAGGGGCATTTTCTCAGGCATTTATTCCTATTTTAACTGAATATAAAACAACAAAATTGCATACAGAAGTACAAATTCTGATTAGTCGTGTTTTCGGTTGTTTATTACTCGCAATGTCAACGCTGACCTTGATCGCGATGATTGCAGCACCTGCAATTTTGTATCTTTATGCACCAGGTTTTCACAGTGATCCTGTAAAATTTGATCTTGCGGTTGATATGTTCCGTTTGACCATTCCTTACTTGATGTTTATGTCACTGACAGCATTTGCGAGTAGCATTTTAAATAGTTACGGATCATTTGCATCACCTGCATTTTCGCCTGTTTTGCTGAATTTGGCGATGATTGCAGGGGCGTGGTTGTTAACGCCATATATGGCTGAGCCGATTATGGCACTCGGTTGGGCAGTGGTCGTCGCAGGTATTTTACAGTTAGCGATTCAGATTCCAGAGTTGTGGAAGAAAAAATTACTGATTCCACCCAAAGTCGATTTTAAACATGAAGGTGTTGATCGTATTTTAAAATTGATGTTGCCTGCGCTTTTTGGTGTATCAGTAACGCAAATCAATTTATTGCTCAATACTATTTGGGCATCATTTATGCAAGATGGCTCAGTGTCATGGTTATATAGTGCAGAACGTATGACTGAATTACCTTTGGGCTTGATTGGTGTAGCGATTGGTACTGTGATTTTGCCATCACTTTCAATGAGTAAGGCAGAAGAAGATCAAGCGAAATTCCGTAGAATGCTCGATTGGGGCGCACGGATTATTGTGCTTGTCGGTGTACCTGCGAGTATTGCACTTTTCATGCTTTCAACCCCAATTATTCAAGCCTTATTTCAGCATGGTGCATTTGATGTGCGTGATACGCAAATGACAGCTATGGCACTGCAATGTATGAGTGGCGGTGTATTGGCATTTATGTTGATTAAAGTTTTTGCACCAGGTTTTTATGCAATTCAAGATACTAAAACGCCTGTCCGTGTGGGCTTAATTGCTGTTGCAACCAATGCAATTTTAAACATCATTTTTATTGGTATTTTTAAACTGATTGATTGGCAAGCAGAACATATGGCGCTTGCGATCGCATCATCAGGTTCAGCATTGGTCAATGCAGGTTTATTATATTTTTATTTACATAAGCGTGATATTTTCCGTTTTGGCGCTCATTGGAAAAAACTTTTTATACAATTTGCAGTAGCCAATATCGTTATGATTGCAGCGTTGTGGTATGGCTTAACTTGGTATGATGGCAATGCATCACAATGGCTTCGTATAGTCGAAGTAGTTGGATTATGTGTACTCGGTGTTGTCGCTTATGCAGTAGGATTATTGGTTACAGGCTTTAGACCTCGCCAATTAAAGCATTAATATTTTAATAATAAGTATAAAAAATCGCACCTTAAATTGTGCGATTTTTTATATCAAAAATTTATTTTTCAGATCAATTTTATAAAATTTTAATCAGTTCAATATCAAAAATAAGTGTGTTATTCGGTCCAATGGTATCACCTGCACCAATTTCACCATAAGCCAATTTTGCAGGAATAAAGAAACGATATTTAGCACCAGTTTTCATCAGTTGTAAGCCTTCAGTCCAACCTTGAATGACTTGGCTGACTTGAAATTCTACAGGTTGATCACGAGCAATTGAACTGTCAAAAACTGTACCGTTAATTAAACGACCTTCGTAATGCACAAGTACTTTAGATGATGCAGAAGGAGATTTGCCTGTACCTTGTTGTAAAACTTGATATTGCAAACCACTTGCTTGAGTGATAACACCTGATTTTTTTGCATTTTCAGCTAAGAACGCATCACCTTCTTTAGCATTTTTGATCGCAAGGCTTTTAAAGTCTTGTAATTGTTTCGCTTCACTTTGTTGTTTGTAATTTGCGAGCGCTTTTGCCATTTCTTCATCGGTTAATGTGGCTTTTTGACCATTAGAACCTTCTTTAATACCTTGTATAAATGCATCTAAATTAATATCTTTTAAGGTTTCAGCATTACTACGACCCATGACATAGCCATAGCTATAGCCTAATTGATCTTGTTGCGTACTTTTTGTGGTGATTGGGGCTGCCGTACTGATGACACTAAGGCTCAGGAGCGAGATCGCTAAAACCATATTTTTCATATATATTTCCATGATTTAACAAAAGGCTTAATATTTATGCAAGCTCAGAAGGCAAATATTTGTGGATGCTTGTTCGATGCTGTAGATTGCAAAAGTGAATATTTTAGGGGTATAGATATAACATAATTAAGAAAACCAATAATGTATGTTGTCGCTAAAAGATTGAATAAATATTGATTTTAATTTTATGTTACTTAAACAGGGAGAGCATGCTCTCCCATCTTTTTAATTTTAAATTATTTAACTTTAATGAGCTCTACATCAAAAATGAGAACGCTGTTCGGTGGAATAGAACCCGCTGTTTGTTCACCATAACCTAGGTTAGAAGGGATATATAAAGTCGCTTTACCGCCTTCTTTCATCAGTTGTAAACCTTCAGTCCACCCTGGAATCACTTGATTCAGCTGAAATTCAATCGGTTCACCACGGTCATAAGAGCTATCGAAAACTGTGTTATCAACTAATTGCCCTTTGTAATGGACCTTAACCATAGACGTTGCCGTTGGATGAGCGCCCGTACCTTCTTTAGTAATCTTGTACTGTAGACCCGATGCAGTCGTAATTACACCTGGTTTTTTAGCATTTTCAGCAAGGAATTGATCATTCGTTGATACTGTAGTTTTAGCAGCATCTACTTGTTTTTGTTCTAATTCTTTTTGAAGCAATGCAGAAGCAGCTTTAAGCTCTTCATCGGTATAAATACGCTCTTGCTTTGCATGTGCCGCTCGAATGCCAGTAATGAAGCCATCAACATTAAGCTCAGGAGGCGTTTGTTGACCAATTTCATAACCCAAAGCATAACTGATTTTATCAATCGGTTTTGCATCTTTAGACATGGTTGCAACGGTAGGTTGAGCAGGATGCTGCGTTGCATAATATACAGGTACAAGTGCAGCACCGCCTAATAAGACAGCGACAGCAATGGGTAAGGCTTTACTCATAGGTTTTCTCAGTTTTTAATCATTACAACACGAAATTAATCGTCATAGTTTAATTGATAAAGCATATCGCTTCTGTATAACAAACGATATCATTTTTGAATAAAATCAATGAAAAATATTGTGCAGGATCATTTTATTCCTAGATTTAGCATTTGCTTATAGATTGGCTTTTTTATAAAAAAAATTAGATTTAAAAAAGCTGGGTTGGAACCCAGCTTTTTTAAATCAGTCTAAATCTTTATGAGCGGTATAGGCATAGGAATAATTGTATGCACTACTGCCTGCCATTTTCTGAATATCATTGAGAATTATACCATGCACTTTACTACCAGCTTGTTCAAAGCGGGTCACTGTTATTTCAAGTTCTTGAATCTGCGTTTTAGCAAAACGAGCAACGATCAAATTCACACCAGCATATTGTGAAATGATAATGCCATCTGTTACTGCAAGTACTGGTGGAGTATCCATAATGATATGGTCATATTGCGTAGACAATTGCTCAAGTAATTCTTTGAATTGCACTGAAGATAACATTTCAGAAGGATTTCCTGGATTCTTACCTCGCGCAATAAAGTCTAGATTTGCAACGGTTGTTTTATGAATGGCTTGTTCCAAAGATATTTTCGAAGCCATTAATTCAGTTAGCCCTGGTGCAGGTTCACGATCAAAATATTTGTGTAAATACCCACGACGCAAATCGGCATCAATCAATAAAACACGTTTATTACTTTGTGCAAAAATTGCAGCAAGGTTGGTTGAAATAAAAGATTTACCGACTTCTGGTGCAGGGCCAGAAACTGCAATAATATTATTTTTGGCATTTGCCAAAGCAAAATGAATTGTGGTTCGAATACTGCGTAAGCTTTCGATCGCTACATCTTCCGAATTCTTTATTGCAAGAATAGGAATTGATTTCTTTTTCTTGAGTATTTGAATGCGACTTTCCTGAATAGGAGAGCGTGGAACTGTTGCATATACAGGAAGATTAAGCTCATTTTCAATCTGAGCAGAGTCTTTAATACCTGAACGTAGCATATTGCGTATTAATGCAATAAGAACGCCAATAAACCCACCAACAAATAGCGATAAAATTAAAATAATGAGTTTACGAGGTTTAACAGGTTTAACAGGCTCTACAGCAGTATCAATAATCCGAACATTACCAATTTCGCCCGCTTTAGCAATCTTCAATTGTTGGTAGCTGTTAAGTAGAGAAGTATAAAGCTCAGTATTAACTTTTACATCACGATATATTTGTAAGTACAAGCGTTGTGTTTCAGGTAACTTTTTAATAGATTGGTTAAGTTCAGCCGTCTTTTCATTGAGTGAAGCGACTTGTGCATTGATTTCAGCCATTAATGGGTGATCAGGTGTATATTTTGCAGAAAGTTCAGCTTGCTTCTGTTTCAACTCGATTTTCATTTTTTCAAGATCGATATTTTGCCTAAGCATAAGCTCAGATTCTTGCGTGACATCAATGGTATTATATTGTTCACGGAATTGGTTGAACTTAATTTCAGACTCTTCGAGTTGTTTTTTTAATTCAGGAAGCTGTTTATCCAAAAAACTAAGCGTTTGTTTAGATTCTAACGATTTACGTTCAATATTTTGTGCTGTATAAACATTAAGAATATTATTTAATACTTCTGTAATCGTTGCTTTATCTGTCCCAGAATAATTTAATCCAATTACACCCGTCATTTTACCTTTTTCAGCGACAGCATAGTTTGCTGTAACCAATTTCATGGCAGATGGGAGTGATAGTTTTTTCAAAGTGAATGTTTGTTTAAATGGTGTCTTACTATAAATTTGAACATTCCAAAGACCCATTAAATCGGAAGATTGATTAATCTGATTCAAATTACCTTTGAAAACGATTTCATCTTTATAGCTTAAATTAAATCGATTTTGGTCTATAAAACTTAAAACTAATGGTTTGTCATTGTAATAGCTTGGTACATCAAGTTTTTTGATGAAGAAGCTTGACTGATTACGTGTATAAATAACAGCATCAGGTTTATAGTCAAGGCTAATTTTATCTTGTGAAACTAAACGGTCAAATAAATTATTTTGGTTGTCTTCAATTCGGATATTGAGATTTAAATTTTGAATGACTTGACCTAAAATTAATCTTGAATTTAGGATTTCAATTTCTGCATCCGCAGGTGATTTACCACCAACACCATCAGCTAAAGAGCCAAGCTGACCTAGAAGTGCGGCAGACGCAGCACTTTTCCCATCTTCTACAAGAATCATTGCATCTGTAGAATAACTAGAAGGTGTAACCCGTAAATAAAGTAAAGCGCAGATTAAGCTGAGTACGACACAAAGAGCAATTACTTTCCATTGTTCAATCAAAGAGAAAAATAACTCTTTTAAATCAATAGTATCTTCGCTAGTTTTTGAGTTCTGATTCATAAGTAAATAACTGATTAAATTTTAAGGTGTGATTGCCAATCTGAAACATAGCTTTGAATGTTAATACAAGTTTCGTCAAAAAAAGCCTGATCGTGCTTATAAGGGTCAGGTACGTTTTGACTTTGCCAGTGTCCAAGTCTGAATACTTTACCTTTAGCAAAGGGCCAAGTCTGCTCAATATGTTTCTGCTGATTTGTACTCATAACAAGAATTAAATCAGATTTTTTGATCAGTTCCGAGTTGATTTGTTTTGCAACATGACTTCGCATATCGATATTCAATGTATCCATACACAGAATTGCTTTATCGTCCGCAGAATGTCCAACCATTGCAGATAATCCAGCAGAATCAATCTGTAGTTCAGGGTGGTTGGCTTTGAGTAAGAACTCACCCATCGGGCTACGGCAAATATTACCAACACAAACAACGAGGATATTTCTAATTTGCATCAATTACCCCCTAATTGATCAAATGAATATAGTGCGCTTGAGAATGGTACAATCTGGTTCATAATGCGCTGCCAGCGAGTCAGACCCGTTGCATCAATATAAACGATATCATTTTTTTGCATGGCAAATTGATTAGCTAAAGAGAAGTTACCAAGGCTACTTAAATTCAAGTGATAAATTGTAGAGTGGCGAGTCGTTAAGTCAGTACGCATCACATAAATTTTAGCAGCACTTGCAGAGTAAGGATTAATACCTTCACTTTCACCCAGAACATCACTGAGAGTCATGCCCTGATCACGTAACGGAAGTGCTTGGCTTTTATTAGACTCACCCATTACATAAAGTTTCTGATTTTGCTTAGTATTTACAAAAATAGTGTCATTAGGTTGAATGAGTAGGTTGTGTAAAGATAGGCCTTGTTTCTCTAAAGTCAGTACATTGAGATTATACGTTTGACCCTGACGAATAAGTTGGATGTTAGTGTTATCACCTGTTTCAGGATTAACACCACCAGCTTGTCCAAGTGCTGTATATATGCTGATGGGTTGATCATTTAAAGTAAACTGCCCACTACGAAGTACTTGCCCATTAACAAAATAGCGACGCCCTTCATAAGACAATACACGAACAACAACATCAGGATGTTTTAAATATTTAGCAAATTGATTGCGGAGCAATTGGTTGGTGTCAGCAAGTGTTTTACCTGCGACTTTAATTTGACCAACTAAAGGCAGGTAGACATTTCCATTTGGATCAATTGGGTAGCCGACAGCTTTAATATTGGTTGCATCTTGTATCGGTGGTGTAATTTCTGGATAAGCCCAGAGCTGAATGGAAAGAACATCACCAGGACTTAATTTATAAATGCTTTGTTGATTTTTAAATAAACCGATGATATTCGTTGTACTTTGAGTGGTACTAAGTGCGATTTCAGGAAGGCTATTTTGAGTAAGTTGAACTACAGATAGCTCAGCACCTTGATCAGTTTTATAGGATCCTTGATCTGGAAGATCATAGGTTTGTAGACCAGATGTGACTGCACAACCAGAAAAAGACAAAGAAATTGCTAAAAAAAATAATGTGCGTTGGTACTTCACATTCAAGACCCTTAATTTTGTAGTGCTATTTGCGTTTACTTAAAATGTATCCATTATATTTTTTGATTGTATTCTATAATTTATCCAATGGGTATATTTAATGTATTAACCAAGTGTATCAAGCACAGCATACTCAGGTAAAATCTGCTATATTTACGCTTATATAAAGTTTGAGTTTGTTTGTATTAACACTCTTAATTCCTGTTGGATAAAAATATGTTTCAAATAGAACAGCTTAAAATTGCAATTATTGGTCTTGGCTATGTTGGTTTACCTTTGGCTGTTGAATTTGGAAAACATGTTTCAACAGTAGGTTTCGATATTAATACCACACGAATCAATGAATTAAAAAATGGTTTTGACCATACGCTTGAAGTAACTCAGCAAGAGTTGCAAAAGCAAACTTTATTGAGCTATACATCAGACATAGCACAATTGGATCAAAGCAATTTTTATATTGTCACTGTACCAACACCAATTGATGATTTTAAACAACCAGATTTAACACCACTTATTAAAGCATCTGAAAGTATCGCAAAGGTACTTAAAAACGGTGATATCGTAGTCTATGAATCTACAGTATATCCAGGTGCTACAGAAGAAGTCTGTATACCTGTATTAGAGAAAATGTCAGGATTGAGGTTTAATCAAGATTTCTTTGTGGGTTATAGTCCAGAACGTATTAACCCTGGTGATAAGCAACGCCATGTAACCAATATTCTAAAAATTACATCTGGATCTACTGAGCAAGTTGCAGATTATATTGATCAAGTTTATAAGCTAATTATTGAAGCGGGCACATACAAAGCACCATCTTTAAAAGTTGCTGAAGCTGCGAAAGTCATTGAAAACACCCAACGCGATGTCAATATTGCTTTAATTAATGAGCTAGCGCTTATTTTTAATAAGATGGGTATTGATACTGAGGAAGTGCTCAAAGCAGCAGGAACTAAATGGAACTTTTTGAATTTCCGACCAGGATTGGTCGGAGGTCATTGTATTGGTGTAGATCCTTATTATCTAACACATAAGGCACAATCAATTGGTTTGCATCCTGAAATTATTCTTGCAGCTCGTCGTTTAAATGACCGTATGGGTGAATATGTTGCAACCCAACTAATTAAAGAAATGGTTAAAAAACGTATTCAGGTTGTTGGCTCAAAAATTCTAATTATGGGGTTAAGTTTTAAAGAAAACTGTCCAGATATTCGAAATACTAAAATTGTAGATATGGTTAAGGCATTAAAAGAATATGATCTTGATTTAGATATTTATGATCCGTGGGTTGATGTGTCTGAAGCCGAAAATGAATATGGGCTTGCTCCTATTTCTGAGCTTGAAAGTCAGTACGATGCAATTGTCATTGCTGTTGCCCATGATGAATTCAAACAAATGTCGATGGATGATTTTAAAAAATTAGGCAAGGATCAATATGTTTTATATGATTTAAAATATGTATTGGATAAAGAGCAAAGCGATATTCGTTTGTAAGTAAAATTAATAAATCTAGGAATTATATGAAAGTTTTAGTCACTGGCGGTGCTGGTTTTATTGGTTCAGCAGTTGTTCGTCATATTATAAAAAATACGCAAGATGAAGTGCTAAATATAGACAAATTAACCTATGCAGGAAACTTGGAGTCTTTGGCGGAAGTAGATCAAGACCCGAAGTATCAGTTTGCACAGATTGATATTTGTGATGCAGAAGCATTAACTCAAGCATTTTTAACCTTTCAGCCAAATTTAATAATGCACTTGGCGGCTGAATCACATGTTGATCGTTCAATAGATGGCCCAGCAGAATTTATTACTACAAATATTGTTGGAACATATACTTTACTTGAAGTCGCTCGAAAATATTGGATGCAACTCAACGAACAAGAAAAACAACAATTTAGATTTCATCATATCTCAACAGATGAAGTATACGGTGATCTAGATGGTACTGATGATCTGTTTACAGAAACCACATCTTATGCACCCAGCTCGCCTTATTCTGCAAGTAAGGCAAGTTCAGATCATTTAGTTCGAGCTTGGCATCGTACTTATAATTTTCCTGTTATTGTAACTAACTGCTCAAATAACTATGGCCCTTATCATTTTCCTGAAAAATTAATTCCATTAGTGATTTTAAATGCACTCGATGGAAAACCCTTGCCTGTGTACGGTAAAGGGAATCAGATTCGTGACTGGCTTTATGTAGAAGATCACGCACGGGCTTTATATAAGGTTGTCACTGAAGGTGAAATCGGGGAAACTTATAATATTGGTGGACACAATGAGAAGCAGAATATTGAAGTTGTGAAAACAATCTGTAAAATTTTAGATGAATTGAAGCCTCAGGCCAATCACGAAGCTTATGATAAGCTGATTACTTTTGTAAAAGATCGTCCAGGACATGATTTACGTTATGCCATTGATGCATCTAAAATAGCGAATGAATTAGGTTGGAAGCCAAAAGAAACATTTGAAACTGGGATTAGAAAGACAGTTGAATGGTATTTAAATAATATGGAATGGTGCCGTAGGGTTCAAGACGGTAGCTATCAACGTGAACGATTAGGTGTAAGTATATAATGTCAATAACAACGAAAGGTATAATATTAGCAGGCGGTTCGGGAACACGGTTATACCCAATTACAAAGGGTGTTTCCAAACAATTGCTGCCTATTTATGATAAGCCAATGGTTTATTATCCATTGTCTGTGTTGATGTTGGCAGGTATTAGTGAAGTACTGATTATCAGTACTCCTGATGATATAGATGGTTTTAAACGACTACTTGGTGATGGATCACAGTTTGGAATCGAATTAACTTACGCAGTTCAACCAAGTCCAGATGGCTTGGCTCAAGCCTTTATTATTGGTGAAAGCTTTATTGGCAACAGTAGTGTTTGTCTTGTACTTGGCGATAATATTTTTTATGGTCAAGGTTTCACTCCTATGCTTAAGCAAGCTATTGCTCGTCAGAAAGGTGCGACTGTTTTTGGTTATCAAGTGAAAGATCCTGAACGCTTCGGGGTAGTTGAGTTTGATGAGCAGAAACGTGCTATTTCTTTAGAAGAAAAACCGATGTACCCAAAGTCGCACTTTGCTGTAACAGGGTTATATTTTTATGATAATGATGTCGTAAAAATTGCAAAAGAAGTTAAGCCTTCTGAACGTGGGGAGTTGGAAATTACAACCGTAAATCAAATGTACTTAGAGCGTGGTGATTTAAGTGTTGAGTTGCTTGGTCGTGGTTTTGCTTGGTTAGATACAGGAACTCATGAAAGTTTACTTGAAGCGGCTCAATTTGTAGAAACCATCGAAAAACGTCAAGGCTATAAGGTGGCTTGTCTCGAAGAGATTGCCTTCAATAATGGTTGGTTGTCTAAACAACAGGTTCTAGAAATTGGTCAAAGTATGAGTAAAAATGATTATGGTCAGTATTTAATTTCTTTGGTGGAAGAGCTGTAATGAATGAGCCTATTTATGTTACCCAGCCCGTTTTGCCTGAATTAGAAGCTTTTATTCCATATTTGGAACAGATTTGGGAAAATAAAATTTTGACTAATTGTGGTCCATTACATCAACAATTAGAAAAGGAATTGTGTGAATACTTAGATGTACCATTTATTTCGCTATTTAATAATGGAACGATTGCACTTGTTACAGCATTACAAGCATTAGATTTAGATCAAGGTGAGGTGATTACTACACCGTATACTTTTGTCGCTACAGCACATTCTATTGTTTGGAATAAGTTGAAACCAGTATTTGTAGATATTGATCCGATTACATCTAATATAGATCCAAATGAGGTTGAAAAAGCAATAACGGATAAAACTGTCGCTATTTTACCTGTGCATTGTTATGGGATTCCTTGTGATGTAGCGTTACTACAAAAAATAGCTGATAAAAATAATTTAAAGCTCATTTATGATGCTGCGCATGCATTTGGGTGCAAGTATCAAGGGCAAAGCTTATTAAATTATGGTGATTTAAGTGTAATTAGTTTTCATGCTACGAAGGTATTTAATACTTTTGAAGGTGGTGCAATTGTTTGTCATAGTGCTGAAATGAAGCAACGTATAGATCAGTTGAAAAATTTTGGTATTGTAAATGAAACAACAATTATTGATGCTTCGTTAAATGGGAAATTGAGTGAAGTTCATGCTGCACTTGGCTTACTACAATTAAAAACGATTGATGAAACATTAGAAGCGCGTAAAAAAGTTGATCAGATTTATCGCAAACTTTTACAAGATGTGCAAGGCATTAAATGTATTTCACGATTAAATATGGAAAAGGATAACTGTTCTTATTTCCCAATAGTAATTTCTGAAGATTATCCTTTAACTCGTGATCAATTATTTGAAAAATTTAAAGTACAAAATGTATTTGCAAGAAAATACTTTTATCCAATTATGACGGATTTGGAAATTTATCAAAAATACAGTGCTGAGACACCACAAGCGCAATTACTTTCTCAACAAGTGCTTTGTCTGCCAATGTATCCAGAGTTAACGATTGAACAAATTCAATTGATTGTGAATGTTATTAAAAGTGTAATGTGATTAGGGTATACATAATGAAATTAGCAATTATGCAACCGTACTTTATGCCATATATTGGGTATTTTCAGTTAATTAATTCGGTTGATAAATTTATTTTTTATGATGATGTTACATTTATTAAACAAGGTTGGATTAACAGAAATCAAATATTGATTAACAATCAAGCTAGTTTATTTAGTATTCCTTTATCAAATGCAAGTTCACATGCATTGATAAGAGATGTACTAATTACTGAAAAAACTTATGAAAAATGGAAAAAATCTTTTCTAAATTCTATACTTTTTAGTTATAAAAAAGCCAAAAATTATGAACCTATTTCTAATTTAATTCGTTCTATTTTAGAGTCGCAACCTAAAACAATTTCAGATCTAGCTATTAGAAGTGTAATTGAGGTTTCACAGTATTTGGGAATTAAAACTGAGTTTCAAATTAGCAGTGAAATATATCAAAATACTCACTTGTCGGGTCAGAATCGTGTGCTTGATATATGTGAAAATGAAAATGTACAGACCTATATTAATCCTATAGGTGGAGTGGAATTGTATTCCAAAAAGGTTTTTTTAGAGCATGGTATGGATTTATTCTTTATTCAATCAAATAAGTCAATATATAAGCAATTTTCGGGTGAATTTATTCCATTTTTATCAATCATTGACGTAATGATGTTTAATGATATTGAGGAAATTCAAGAACAATTAATGAATTTTGATCTTGTTTAATAGTGATGGATCAGATCTTTTAGAGGAAAGCTAAGTGGATTTTAGCCATGATGAAATAGGTGGTTTTTTTGAATTTGGTTTATCTAGGCTAAATCAGTTTCCGTATCCAATAGCAATGCAATATAACTCTGCTCGTTCAGCATTTTATGATTTGTTGAAAAATACATTTATTGAAAAATTATGGATCCCTAGATTTATTTGTGACTCAATGATCGAGCCATTGAATCTTTTGGGGGTTGAAATTTGTTTTTATGACTTGAATTCTGATTTTTCCCCGATACTCCCTGAAGTATTAATGCCAAATGAGTATTTGTTATATGTAAATTATTTTGGATTATGTACATCAGTTCAAAGAAGAATTTTACGAAAATACTCGGGAAAGCAAATTATTTTCGATCACTCACAAGCTTTCTTTGTGCAACCACTTGATTGTTACGCCACAGTTTACTCACCAAGAAAGTTTTTACCAGTTGCAGAGGGGGGGTTGTTAGTTACAAATCAAAATATTGTTCCAGAGTATTACAAAAGAACAGCAGAAGAAATGGTCAAACAATATGAACATGCGTTGTTACGAAGTGTATCGACAGCAACTCATGCCTATAATATTTTTCAACACAATGAAAAAGCATTTGAAGATTGTTTACCAAGGGAAATATCAAAAATTACTGGACAAATGCTTGAGAGTTTTGATTATGCAAGTTTTAAAGAACAAAGGTTAAAAAATTTTAAACTGTTGCATTCTCAATTAGGAGAGTTTAATCAGTTAAAGGTGAATATTGAAGATATTGAGTCACCGTTAACATATCCTTTGTTACTAGATAAAAAACTTTCAAATATGCTTATCCAGTCTAAGATTTATACTCCGACATATTGGTTAGATAGTTTAAAACGAGTGACAAAAGATAGTTTTGAAAATAATTTTATATCAAATGTTACTCATTTGATTTGTGATCAACGGTATGGGGAAAAAGAAATGCAGTTTCAAATAAATAAAGTACAGGAGTGTTTAAAATGAACATCAAAGGTAAGGTTGTTACATTAAGAGCTTTAGAAATAGGTGATTTAGAGCTTTTAACAAAATGGTCAAATTCACCTGAAATTTGGTATAACTTGGGAGGATGGCATTTCCCATATTCAAGTCTAAGTACTGAAGAATATATTAAAAATATTAATCATAATAATATGAAATTTCAAAATTTTGCGATTGAAACTGAGGAAATGGGATTTATTGGGACTACAAATTTGGTCGATATGGACTGGAAAAATCGTACAGCATTTAATGGGATTATGTTGGGTGACAAAGATAGTCGTGGAAAAGGTTATGCATTAGATGCTGTTATGACTGTGATGCGTTATGCTTTTAAAGAATTAGGGTTAAATCGTTTAGATGGTGAAATGATCGCTTATAATGAGCGCTCAATAGACTTTTATACAAGAAAATGTGGTTGGGTTGTGGAGGGTAAAAAGGCTGATTGGTTCTACAGAAATGGTAGGTTTCATGACAAAGTTATTTGTGGCATAACCCATGCTCAATATGATGAGCATATAGCAAAAAATAATTACTGGGATAATTAAGTGTCAGCACTATCATTAAAAATAAATGTTTTGGCTAGCTATACTAGCCAGATTTATTTGGTGATTATTAGTATCGCAATATTGCCTATATATATGAAATATATGGGGGCTGAAGCCTACGGTTTAGTAGGCTTTTTTGCAATGCTACAGGGACTTTTTAGTTTGTTGGATTTTGGACTAACACCAACGATTAGTAGACAAACAGCACTATATAATGCCGGTGCAGAAACAGCTTTGGGTTTTCGTCAACTTTTTAGGTCGCTCAGTGCTATTTTTACAGCAATAGCGCTTATAGGTGGCGGGTTACTTTTTTATTTTAACCATTATATTGCGGTTAGTTGGTTAAAATTGGAGTATCTCAATATCTCAGAAGTTTTGTTTTGCTTACAGATTATGGCGGTCTGTGTCGCGCTCAGGTGGATGACTGGACTATATAGAGGTGTAGTATCAGGTTTTGAGCAAATTGTTTGGTTAAGTGTGGTAAATATTATTATTGCTACTTTAAGATTTCCAGGTGTTTTGCTGTATATGCATTATGTTGGTTTTACTGTTCAAAGCTTTTTTGGATTTCAGCTTATTGTTGCAATCATTGAATTTGTTGTTTTGGCTTTTAAGACTTATTTACTGTTACCCAAAACGGATCAAGAAGAAAATATTGGCTGGTCTTTTAATCCTGTTAAACCAGTCTTAGGCTTTGCATTAACCATTGCATTTACTTCTTCTATTTGGGTATTACTGACTCAACTCGATAAATTTATATTATCAGGCATATTACCTTTGTCTGAGTATGGTTATTTTACTTTGGCCGTTTTAGTGGCTGGGGGTATTTTGCAGATAGGTACTCCAATTAGCTCAGCAATTATGCCAAGAATGGCACGTTTACAAGGTGAAAATAAACATGCGGAAGTAAAAGCGGTTTATTTAGGAGCGACTGAATTTGTTACCGCTATTGTGGTAACTGCTGGATTAGTTTTAGCTGTATTGGCTAAGCCTGTACTTTATGTTTGGACAGGTGATGTGGCACTTTCAGAAAATGCTGCACCTATTTTACAGTTGTATGCTTTGGGCAATGCTATTTTAACTTTAGGTGCTTTTCCTTACTATTTACAGTATGCCAAAGGTAATTTAAGGTTACACTTTATTGGCAATATTGTTACAGCAATACTATTAATTCCAGCCATAATTTGGGCTGCTAAAAACTATGGTGCAATAGGTGCAGGTTGGGCTTGGTTATCAATACAATTTATCTATCTTTTACTATGGGTAAGTTATGTGCATAAAATTATTGAACCAAATATTAATGTACTGTGGTTTAAGTGTTTTTTACCAAGTGTTGCTAGTGTTGCTATAGTATCCTATATACTTATTCATTTTATGAATTTTTCAGAGCAGAGAAGTATTGCATTTTTACAAATTTGTTTTTTTAGCTTGATGTGCCTTATTGTGTCACTGGTTAGCTCTAGAAAAGTTATAAAAATCATTCAGTTAAGAGTGTTAAAGAGATTTCTATGACTGTAGAAAACGGAATTAAAGTATCTGTATGTGTTGTTACTTACAATCAAGAAAATTTTATTGCTGAATGTCTTGATAGTTTAGTTAACCAAGTAACAAGCTTTAAATATGAAATTATAGTTGGAGAGGATTGTTCGACAGATGGCACTCGTGCAATTGTACAGAATTATGTAGATAAATACCCAGACTTAATCATACCTTTATTTTATCAAAATAATCTGGGTGCAGTTGAAAATATTAAACAAGTGTACAAAAAAGCAAAAGGTAAATATATAGCCCATTTGGATGGTGATGATTTGGCATTACCAGGGAAATTACAAAAGCAGTTTGATATTTTAGAAAAAAATTTAGATTGTTCTATTTGTGTTCATAATATGAATGCTGTGGATAAAAATTCAATTCCAATGAAGATAGAATTTACAGTTTTTGATGAAAAAAAATATAGTTTGATTGATATGTATTTAATCAACCCTTTTTTTATTCATTCATCTAAGATGTTTGTAAATAAAATTGATGAATATATTGATCAATTAAATGAAAATGCTTTAGATATCGAGATACATATCGAGCAAGCTAAACAAGGTAATATCTATTTTTTGGAAGAGTGTTTAGGTAGTTATAGGCAATTTGTTGGAGTAACATATAAGGATAAATTAATTAATCCCCTTATTCCTGAGCGTATTCAAGATATCTATGATAAGTTTGACGTAAATAAATTTACAGTGGCTGATGTTAATAGAGTTAATAAAAAATACGCATATATTTTATTACAATATTCTAATCATTATATTTTGAATGATGATAATGAATTAGCTAAGGATTATTTGAGAAAGTCTAAAAGTTATGAATATAGTTTATTGACTTTGCTTTTTAATATTATTTTTATTTGTCCTAATTTTTTTAAAAAAATATTAGTGATTAGGAATCGAGCGAAGTAAATAGTATATGAAAAAAATTCACATCAATCCTTTTTATTTGCTCGTATTTTTCTACCTTATTGTTAATTTTGTTTATGCAATTATTGGTTTTTATAATGGTGCTATGGAAATTGAGTTTCAATACAAAGTTATTGATAGGAATTCGTTTGTTTACGCATTTTTATTTCAACTAATTTCAATTTTTTTTATTGTATTTGCTTATATTTTTGCTTCAGGAAATTTTAGATTTAAAAAATCTTTTGAGTATTCTGATAAGTTAGGTTGTTTTTTATTATTTGGTCAAATTTTTTACTTAATAATAAATCTTATTTATAGTGCGAATATAGCTGGTAGTTCAGAAGTATTTTCTGGTAGCCCATTGTTGAATATTTTTTTTATATTACTACCTTTTGACATTCTATTTTTTATACTTGGTGTCTCTCTGAAAAGCAATAGATTATTTTATTTGAATTCTTTGATATATTTAATTTCAAATTTATCAAGAGGATGGATGGGTGCTCCATTGCTTTTGTTGTTTGCTTTTTTATGTAGAACAGAAGGGTTTTATATAAATGGGAAGAATTTGTTTAAAATATTGATCTCAATTATTATATTTTTTTTAATTTGTCCATATTTGTTAGAATTAAAATGGGTAATTAGAGGTAATTACGATATTATTGATGTGATTGAAAATGTAAATAAATTTGGTTATGAAGAGTACTTGATGGAATCTATGAATTATGTATTTAATAGGTTTCAGCATGTAGGTCATGTTGCTTTAATATTGGACAATAGTGATTATTTGAGCATGAAATATGACCATATGAGTAATATGGTACCATATTGGGCAGAGGGCTTAATACAATCAATATTTATGAATATTGCACATATTGATGGGAATCTTACATTTTCAAGATTTGCAACAATGTATTTGTTTAAAGTTTCGTTAGCTCAAAGTTGGACTACAAATGTAGGAATGGCAGGCTGGTTTTTTATTTTAGGATATAAAGTAATATTTTATATTTTATATATATTATTAATTTTATTTATTCCTTTCTCATTCGTTGCTAAATATGCAGATAGAAGACTTTTTTTAATGTTGAGTACTTTTTCTATTTTTTATTTATTTCATGGTTGGCTGTTTGCATATATTACTTTTTGTACTTATATTTTAATAATAATTTTTTTAAGTAAGATCAAATTATGAATATATTATATTTAGTAACTGGTCTTGGCGGTGGTGGTGCTGAAAAAGTTGTTGCTGATTTGGCAGACCAAATGTTCCAACGTGGTTACCAAGTCAAAATAGCTTATTTAAAGGGCGAGGTCGTTGTACGTCCTGAAAATAGAGAAATTGAGTTAGTATATTTGGGGTTAGAGTCTGTAAAAAATTCAAAAAGTGTTTATAAAAAATATAAGGAACTCTTACAAAAATTTCAGCCTGATGTCGTACATGCACATATGGTACATGCAAATATTTTTGCACGTATCTCACGAATATTTTTTCCAGTTCCAAAGTTAATTTGTACCGCACATAGTAATAATGAAGGTGGAAAGGGGCGGATGTTCGCTTACCGATTAACGCACCATTTATCTGATCTGACAACCAATGTTAGTCAGTCTGCATCTCGAAGTTTTGAAACTTTAGGCGCTGTTCCTAAAAATGGAATAACAACCGTTTATAATGGAATAAACTTAAATCGTTTTCATAGCCCAGAGCAAACGGATCATAATATGCGTTTATCTCTAGGTTTATTAGATAGTGATATAATGTTATTGGCTGTTGGACGGTTACATGAAGCTAAAGATTATCCGAATTTATTTAATGCTATTGAAATATTATTGAAAAATAATGTTGAATATAAGCATCTACATCTGTTTGTGGTAGGAGATGGTGATTTAAAACTGGAATTAGAACAATTAATTATAGATAAAGAACTAAAGAATCAAGTGCATTTACTTGGTAGAAGAAACGATATTCCACAATTGATGTCAGCTGCAGATATATTTATCTTATCATCTTCATTTGAGGGTTTTGGTTTAGTTGTCGCAGAGGCTATGGCATGCGAAACGTATGTTGTTGCTACTGATTGTGGTGGAGTTAAAGAAGTCATGGGGGGATTTGGCACATTAGTTCCCAAAAGTGATTCTAAATTACTTGCCGAAGCTATCGAACATGCATTGCAATTGGATTCTAGTGAAAAAGACAATAATTGTATTGGTGCATTGCAATACGTAAAAAACACCCTTGCATTGGACAACATCGTAGGGCAATGGATCGAAATATATGAGTCATAAAAAAAAGATTGCGTTAATTGGTACTACAGGTGCGAGTTTCTATGGATTCCGTGCAGATTTAATTAAAAAATTAGTGTTGGAAGGACATTATGTATATGCGCTTACATCTGAGTATACAGAGCAATGTATTGATAAAATCAAAGCATTAGGTGCTGAGCCAATTACGTATAACTTAAATAGAGGTGGTCTTAATCCTTTTGCAGATATTGCTTCTTATTTACAGTTAAAGCGTATTTTAAAAGAACTTAAACCAGATATAGTATTTTCATATTTTGCAAAACCTGTGATCTATGGAAGTTTAGCAGCTAAGGCAGCAGGTGTTCCAAGTGTTATTGGTATGCTAGAAGGGTTGGGTTACACATTTACCAATCAACCAGAAGGGCAAAGCAATAAAACCAAATTAGTCAAAAGTGTGCAGGTTATGCTCTATAAAATTGCATTTCCTTGTTTAGATAAAATGATTTTTCTTAATAAAGATGATCAACAAGATTTGATGCATACATATGGTTTAAATGTTCCTGAAGTACATATTTTGGGTGGAATTGGGTTGCATTTAGATCAATATCCTTTTTCAATAGCATCATCAGATCCTATAAAATTTTTATTTATAGGTCGGTTGCTTAAAGAAAAAGGAGTTTTTGAACTTATCGAAGCAATGCGTATTGTAAAGAAAAATTATCCACAAGCACATTTTACAATTTTAGGTGCTATTGATCATCAAAATATGGGGGCTTTAAACCAAGATACCTTAAATCAGTTAATCCAAGAGAAATTATTTGAATATCCAGGTTATGTTACAAATGTACAAAATTGGATAGCTGACAGTAGTGTGTTTGTTCTGCCATCATATAGGGAAGGTGTACCGCGTAGCACTCAAGAAGCAATGGCTATTGGGCGAGCAATAATAACTACGGATGTACCTGGTTGCCGTGAAACTGTTGTTGATGGTGTGAACGGCTTTTTAGTTCCCTGCTGGAATCCTGAAGCATTGGCAGAAAAAATGTGTTATTTTATAGAACATCCAGAACAAGTCGGCTTGATGGGGTTTGAAAGTCATAAAATGGCCACAGAGCACTTCGATGCTGATAAGGCAAATAAAAAATTATTTGAAATAATGGGTTTAAAACAGTCAAATGAAAAGATTACTTGATATCATCATAGCATCAATAGCGTTGTTGTTACTTTCCCCTGTTTTTATATTGGTTGCTTTCAAAGTTCGTAAAAATTTGGGTTCTCCAATTTTCTTTTACCAAGAACGACCTGGTAAAAATGGAAAACTTTTTAAAATGATGAAGTTTCGCTCGATGAAAGATGCGAATGACAGCCAAGGCAATCCATTACCCGATGAACAGCGAATTACACCATTTGGTCAAAAACTTCGTTCAACAAGTTTGGATGAAATGCCACAACTCATCAATGTACTTAAAGGCGATATGAGTGTAGTTGGTCCGCGTCCAATGTTGAAAGAATTTGTTGAACTTTACTCGCCTGAGCAAGCTCGACGCCTTGAAGTTCGTCCAGGTATGACAGGACTTGCACAAATCAGTGGTCGTAACGATCTTGATTATGAAGAGCGCTTCAAATGTGATGTATGGTATGTCGATCATCATAATATATTTGTTGATTTTAAAATTATGTTTAAAACAGTTTCCGTTATGACTAATAAAGAGGGCATTAATGCTCCTGGTCATGTTGGTCCTTCATTGTTTCAAGGCAATGAATCACAAAAAACAAATGATGAAGTAAAGTCATAAATTGAAAATTGAAGTTTAAATATGATCAAAAAAGCTATTCTTCCAGTTGCAGGTTTGGGTACTCGTTTTTTACCAGCAAGTAAATCTATTCCAAAAGAAATGGTCACCATTGTCGATCGACCTGCAATTGAGTATGTTGTTAAGGAAGCTGTAGCAGCAGGTATAGAGCAAATTGTACTTGTCACGCATTCTTCAAAAGCATCCATTGAAAATTATTTTGATCGTAATTTTGAACTTGAAACGACTCTTGAAAATAAGAAAAAATTTGATTTACTGAAAGAAATTACTGAAATTTTACCTCCACATGTGTCTGTGATCAGTGTACGTCAACCTCAGCCTTTGGGCTTAGGTCATGCTGTACTTTGCGCTAAAGAAATTATTGGTGATGAGGATTTTGCCGTACTTTTACCCGATGTATTGATTAAAAATACTGCTACTGCTAATGATTTGAACTTGATGATTCAACGCTTTAATTCAACCTTAGCAGCACAAATTATGGTTGAAGCTGTGCCCGATGATCTAGTTGATCAGTATGGAATTGTTGATGTTGCTCAAGCACCTGCTGAAGGTGAGAGTTCAATCATGCAAGGTATTGTTGAAAAGCCCGCTGTAGGCACAGCACCATCAAATTTATCTGTGGTGGGGCGTTATGTTTTACCTGCAAAAATTATGCAGTTATTAGAAAATACGCCTAAAGGTGCGGGAAAAGAAATTCAACTCACAGATGCAATTGCAGCGTTACAAAAAATTGAAAATGTTGAAGCTTACCGCATGAAAGGTCAAACCTTTGACTGTGGTAGTAAAATTGGTTATCTGAAAGCAGTCTTGCATTATGGCATTGAACATCCAAAATTGGGTGATGAATTTAAACAGCTTATTCAAGCGTTAAAATTATAATAAAATTTTAGGTGCTGCATGAAAATTAATGTTTTTGGAGCGACCCTGCAAGCGGGTGTACTTGCGGGATTGTTCGCAGAACATGGGCATCAAGTATTTTGGTGTTCAAATGAACTTAGTCGTAAGGATCAAGTTCATTATCAAAATGAAGATGTGAATCGGTTGATTCAACAACAAGTTATATCAGGGTTTTTACATCAAGGCTCTTTTGATGAATTACCTTTAGATAATGATGTGTATGTTTTTAGTTATGCCGCAACTGAGCAAGATCGTGCATTAGCCTTATTGGATCGTATCCATCAGATTACAGTTGAACCAAAGGGTTTGTTCATCAATGGGTCAACTTTTGGTTTGCACGGTACTGAAGCACTCAAACAAAAATTAAATACCGAAAACTGGGCTTATTTACCTGATGTTATTCAGGAAGGGAATGCGCTTGGTAGTTTTACCTATGCAAAACAAGTCATTGTGGGTGTAGATCATGATGATGTGAAGTCAATGATGCAAGAGCTGCTCCGTCCATTTTTTCAATTCCAACATCAGTATTTATTTATGCCGATTCTTGATGCGGAATTTACAAAATTGAGTATTTCTGGCATGTTGGCAATGCGTATTGGATATATGAATGATCTTGCATTGGTATCAGAAAAGCTTGGTATTGATATTTTTAATGTACAACAAGGTCTAGCCGCAGATAGTCGAATTGGTTCGGCCTATTTGTCAGCAGGTGCAGGCTTTGGTGGTGAAAATTTTTCACATGATATTTTAACTTTATCGAATACAGTTTCAGATATTGGTGTACGAAGTCAATTGTTTGAACAAGTTTGGCAAAATAATGAACGACAAAAAGAAGTGTTATTCCGAAAATTATGGAATCATTTTCAAACTAATTTAAAACATAAAAAAATTGCGATTTGGGGGGCTTCATTTAAAGAAAATACCTCAAGTATTCATAATGCACCCATCCATGCTTTGCTTGAAGCCTTGTGGGCGCAAGGGGCAATCGTACATTTACATGATCCTCAAGCCTTACCTGAAATTCACCAGTACTATGGTGATCGTTCAGATTTAATCTTATTTGAGGATCAATATCAGGCGACTGCTCAGTCCGATGCATTATGTTTGATGACAGCTTGGAAACAATATTTAAGTCCTGACTTTCAAAAATTAAAATCTCAAATGAAGCATTTACTGTTGCTTGATGGGCGTAATGTTTATGATCCAGCTTTTGTGAAAGCTCAAGGTTTTACTTATCAAGGGGTTGGGCGTTCATGAGTGATTCAAATCAGATAAAAGATCCGACCTTTTTACAGTTAAAACTATTATCTGAACAATTTTCAGAACTACATTTAAATGATCTCTTTGATCAAGATAATTTGCGTTTTGAGCAATTGTCTACGCAATTTGAACAATTGGTTTTTGATTATAGTAAGCAGCGTCTACAGCAACCTGTGATGGATGTTTTATTACAATTTGCAATATCAAAGCAATTAAAGTCATGGATTCATCGATTATTTTCAGATGAACAGATTAACTATACAGAGCAACGTGCAGCCATGCATTGGGCTTTGCGTGTGCCTAAACATGTGCAAACTGAGATTAATCATGATGTTCATCAACAACTTGATCGGATGTATCAAGTCGTTGAAAAAATTCATGCTGGACAGTACCGTGGTTATACGGGGGAAGTCATTCGTGATGTGGTGAATATTGGTGTCGGTGGTTCTGATCTTGGGCCATTGATGGTCAGTCATGCATTACAAGATTTTAAGGTTCACACAACGCAATCTTTAGATGTGCATTTTGTTTCGACCATTGATGGTAGTCAGCTATCAGAATTGTTACATCAACTGCGTCCAGAAACGACTTTATTTATTATTTCATCTAAATCTTTTGGCACCATTGATACGCTTTCCAATGCGCACACGGTTCGTCAATGGCTTGAAAAAGCACTGGGGCAAGATACGGGTGTTGTTAAAAGTCACTTTATTGGTGTTTCAACTAAACCTGAAAAGATGACCGAATGGGGGATTCATCCTGATAACCAGTTTTTACTTTGGGACTGGGTGGGGGGGCGCTATTCTTTATGGTCATGTATTGGTTTCCCGATAGCATTAACTATTGGTGTAGAAGGCTTTAAACAATTTCTTGCAGGTGCTTATTCGATAGATGAGCATTTTCAGAACGAGCCATTTGAGCAAAATATTCCTGTTTTAATGGGAATGTTGGGGGTGTGGAATAATAACTTTCTAAATATTCAGACACATGCGGTATTACCTTATGATGGTCGTTTAAAATATTTTGCGGCATATTTACAGCAGTTAGAAATGGAGTCAAATGGCAAATCCATTCAACGCAATGGACAGTCTGTCGATATGGATACTTGCCCGATTTTATGGGGTGAAGTAGGGCCAAATGCGCAGCATGCCTTTTATCAACTATTGCATCAAGGGACACATTCGGTACATTGTGATTTTATTGCTCCTGTACATCGTTACAAAGCCAACCAATTTACTTATGCAGAAAATGCAGAAGCATTGATTGAACAGCATCATTTAGCGTTGTCGAATTGTTTGGCCCAGTCAAGATTATTGGCGTTTGGTAACAAAGCTTTAAATCAGCAAGAAATTGAATCATTACCCATGTATAAACAATATACTGGCAATCAACCAAGTACGACAATTTTGCTCAAAGAACTGAATCCTTATAGCTTGGGTATGTTAATTGCGAGTTATGAACATAAAGTGTTTGTACAGTCGGTGATTTGGAATATCAACCCATTTGATCAATGGGGCGTAGAAAAAGGCAAAGAAATTGCCAACCAGTTGTTACCTATTTTAAATGGTACAGCACATAATTTTGAACATTTAGATGCATCAACTCAGGGGTTGATTAAAGTCCTCTTGAATCAGGAAGAGATTTAAAAAATGGCAAATATTTTAGTAACAGGTGGTGCAGGTTATATTGGTTCACATACTTGTGTCGAATTATTGACGGCAGGGCATGATGTTGTTGTACTAGATAATTTGTCTAATAGTTCAGAAGAATCGCTCAAGCGAGCTCAGGTGTTAGCTAATAAGACCCTAACGTTTATTGAGGGTGATATTCGTGATGCTAAAGCATTGGATCAACTCTTTAGTCTGTATAAGATTGATGCAGTGATTCATTTTGCAGGTTTAAAGGCGGTAGGTGAAAGCCAGCAAATTCCACTTACTTATTTTGATAATAATATTGCGGGTTCAATTAACCTTGTTCAAGCGATGGCTCGAGCAAATGTTTTGAAACTGGTTTTCAGTTCTTCAGCAACAGTTTACGATGAAGCTAATGTTTCACCTTTAAATGAGACAATGCCAACAGGTATGCCAAGCAATAATTATGGTTATACTAAATTGATTGTAGAGCAATTATTAGAAAAATTATCGATTTCTGATGAGCGTTGGTCAATTGCTTTGTTGCGCTATTTTAATCCCGTTGGTGCACATAAAAGTGGTCGAATTGGTGAAGATCCTCAAGGAATTCCAAATAATTTAATGCCATTTGTCACGCAAGTTGCAGTGGGTCGCCGTGAAGAGCTTTCTATTTATGGTAATGATTACGACACTATAGATGGTACAGGTGTACGTGATTATATTCATGTGGTTGATTTAGCGAATGCACATTTATGTGCATTGAATAATCGCTTATTTGCAACAGGTTGCCGTGCTTGGAATATTGGAACAGGTAATGGTTCATCTGTTTTAGAAGTGAAAAATGCCTTTGAAAAAGTAAATGGTGTTCCTGTTGCATTTAAATTTGCACCACGTCGTGAGGGCGATGTTGCGATTTCATTTGCCGATAATGCTCGTGCTGTTTCAGAATTAAATTGGACACCAAAATATCAATTGGAAGACATGCTTGCTGATAGCTGGAACTGGCAGAAGCAGAATCCAACAGGCTATAAAAACTGATTGATATAAAGACAGTTTTATTCAGATTGAAAAAAGGAGTCCATAAGGGCTCCTTTTTCTTTTAATCGACAGGAGATTAACCTTGAATCAATTGGGTCAATTCATTTACATAATCTTGCATCGGTTTTGGATTTTTGTCTGTACGGCTTTCAATATTCAAACGGAGCAACGGCTCTGTATTCGAGGCGCGAATATTTAAACGCCATGCACCGAAATCAAGACTTACACCATCGGTACGATCAATCGTAGGTTGTTGATCTACATAATTGTCAAAAATTTTCTGAATGGTCTTTTGAGTATCTTCAACTTTAAAGTTAATTTCACCACTACATGGAAATTTAGCAATCATCCCTTCAACTAAAGAGGAAAGAGATTGTTTAGTTTCAGATAATACGGCTATCGCCAATAGCCACGGAATCATACCACTATCACAATAGGCAAAATCACGGAAATAATGATGAGCACTCATTTCACCACCATATACTGCATTTTGTTCACGCATTTTATCTTTAATAAATGAATGACCAGATTGTGATTGAACAGCAATACCTTGATATTTTTCAATGATATCAAGCGTATTCCAAACTAAGCGCGGATCATGAACAATCTTTTCCCCAGCTTGTTTCAATAAGAAAGCCTGTGCTAGTAAACCAACAATATAATAGCCTTCAATGAATTGCCCTTTCTCATCAAATAAGAAGCAACGGTCAAAATCACCATCCCATGCAATACCCATATCTGCTTGATGCTCAAGTACAGCATTTGAGGTACTTGCACGATTCTCAATTAAAATTGGATTGGGAATACCATTTGGAAATGTACCATCAGCATCATTATGAATTTTAATGAATTCAACTGGAATATTGAGCTGCTTAAATTGAGCTTCAATTGCATCAACGACATGACCTGCTGCACCATTGCCAGCATTCATCACGAGTTTTAATGGACGAATTGAAGAAGGATTAATATATCCCATCAAATGCTGAATAAATTCAGGAAGAATATTAAATTTTTCTGTTGAGCCTTTTTGATTTACTTCAATGAATTGTTCAGATTCAGCCAAAGTCTGAATCTCTTTTAAACCAGAATCCGCACCAATGGGACGAGCATTTTCACGTACAAGCTTAAGTCCATTGTAATCCATTGGATTATGGCTGGCAGTGATTTCAATACCACCTTGTACATCTAAATGAAATGCACCGAAATAAACTTCTTCCGTACCTGTCAAACCTAGGTCAAGAACATTCACACCCGCATCATTTAAGCCCCGAATCGTGGCTTGTTTTAAAGCTTCACTGGTTAGACGAACATCACATCCGACTACAATTTTTTTTGGTTGATAGATCTGACCATAAGCCCGACCTATTTTATAGGCAATATCTTCATTCAGCTCTGTCCCGAGCTTTCCACGAATATCATAGGCTTTAAAGCAGGTGAGTTTATTCATTCTTCGATCGTTCTTTAGTGTTAGTGACATATATCAAAAGTATAGCTTAAATTGGATTAAATGATCAGATTCTTGTTTGTTGGTCAGAAATGTAAAGCAAAACTTAAATTTATATATTCCGATAAACTGTCAGATATTTTTATAAATTATTAAAAGATTTAGAAAAACAAATTGTTATGAATATTGATGTGATACGTGAAAATGTTATTGATCGGAAATTTCGGAGGGGGTTGAAAAAAAATTGATCAATTTAAATAAAAATGTTAAAAATGCCTACCAAATCACAGAAATGCAAAAAATATTGCAACATCTATAAAAATTCATGCAACTTTGCTTAAGGTATAAAAATATGTCTAATCAAGATATTACAAATTTGAACGCAGTCACTGCAAGCATTCTTCCTTCACCTACTTTCAACGTAGGTCTAAATGGTCTTAACGTGTCTGGACTAGGGGAGATTGGCTTTACAGGTACAGTTACAATTACCAATCAGAAAGGCGAGATTGTCGGTAGTGGTTTATATAATAGCCTTGGCCGCTATTCATTTAATTTAACAAAACCACAGCTAAATGGTGAAAAATTATTTGCAACATTAACAGATGGGAACGGAAATTCTTCATTGCCAGTGGGAGCTACTGCTCCAGATATTACACCACCAGAACCACCGTCTGTTGTGTTTAATGCCGCTGGTAGTAATATTTCAGGGGTGAGTGAACCTGATGCCCGAATTAAAATTGTTGATTCAGCCTCAGGCCGTATCATTGCTACAGCAATTGCAGATAAGGATGGGACGTATTCAGTAACTATAAAACCTGCTTTAACAAATGGTCAAGAGATCGAAGTTACAGCGATGGACTTGAGTGACTTGATATCTGAGCCTGCAGTGGTGAAAGCTCCAGTGGTTATTTTACCAAAGTCACCCACTGATGTTGAAGTTGTCGATGGTGGTACGACTGTTACAGGTAAAGCTGAATCAGGTCAAAAAATTGATATCAAAGATGCAAATGGTAAAGATATTGGAACAGGGATAACTGATTCTAATGGTAATTTTGAAATTAAATTGGATGTTCCACAAAAAAATGGTGAACCAGTTTCTGTAACAGCGACTGATTTAAATACAACATTGGTATCACCACCAACAGAAGTGAATGCTCCAGATTTAACACCACCAAATGCACCAACAGCAACTGTAGATCAAACGACAGGTGAAGTTGTCACAGGTAAAGCACAGCCGAATAGCGACATCGAAGTTAAAGATGCGACTGGTAAAGTAATTGGTACGGGCAAAACAGATGCAAATGGTGATTATTCTGTGAAACTAGATGTGCCACAGAAAGATGGTGAAACGGTTGCCGTTACAGCATCAGATGCAGGCGGTAAATCACCTGCGACAAATGCACAAGCACCAGATTTAACACCACCGAATGCACCGACAGCAACTGTAGATCAAAAGACAGGTGAAGTTGTCACAGGTAAAGCACAGCCGAACAGCGACATCGAAGTTAAAGATACGACTGGTAAAGTAATTG
>NZ_JBLYZK010000018.1:0-60389 GCF_048551395.1 Acinetobacter sp. TY1 | reverse complement strand
TCGGGGGTATAGTTTGGTTTTTTCATCGGGATAGTCTCTCAGAATATTGACTCTCCGACAAACCCGGTACGGTTCAAAGTTTGCACCGATGGCAGGTGGATGGCGCAAGCTCAGACAAGAAAAGCAAATGCTTGATTGGTTTGGATGTATCCCTGACTTTGTTATCACAATTGATGCTCAATATGCTTCACAGGCAAGTGATACTGACTTTTGTGCATTAATAGAACATGAATTGTATCACCTAGGTGCAAAGCGGGATGAAGATGGGAATTACTTAATAAGTCCATCAACAGGTGAATATAAGTATTACTTGCGTCCGCATGATGTGGAAGAGTTTCATGGCGTGGTTCAGCGTTACGGTGCATCCGAGTCAGTCCAAAAAATGGTAGATCTTGCAAATGATGGTCCAACAATCAGAAAGGCAAATATTGCACATGCATGTGGTACGTGTTTATTGAAGTTGGCTTAAATTTTTTTGCCTATCTTGCTATACGTAGCTATACAGAGAGGTGGTTATGGCAACCCTTAAAGAGCCTGTAAAAATCTTTATAGTTCAGTCTCTTGCTTGCCGTGATACCCCTCAAGAAGTAGCAGAGCTTGTTAAGCAAGAATATGGGCTAAAAATAGAACGCTCACAGGTAGCACTATACGACCCAACAAAAGTTGCAGGAAGAAATTTGAGTAAGAAATTCAAAGATCTTTTTGAGGAAACTCGAAAGAAATTTGATGAAGGCTTAATTGATATTCCTGTGACTCAAAAGTTCTATCGCATGCGTCAGTATCAAAAGCATCTTGAGAAAAATGCAAAAAATACCGTGATGTCGCTCAATATCATGAAACAAGCTGCACAAGATTTAGGTGGTCAGTTTACAAATCGTCAAGAACTTACAGGTAAGAATGGTGAACCATTAATGGGTGTGTCTGATACTGAGTTAGATAAGCGCATTAAAGAGGCTGAGGCTAAAGCGAGAGAATCATGACTAGAGAAGAAAAGATTGCATATCTCGCTTTACTTGAGGAGCGTAACCGTCGAAGTGATACTTATCAGTATCGTAGTTTTGGTGACAAGCTCTATCCATTTCAGCGTGAGATGATTTCAGCTTCAAAATCATATTCTCAAGTGATGCTGATGGCAGCTAACCGTGTCGGCAAAACCATGACGGGAACCTATGTCGATACGATACATGCGCTTGGTCATTACCCTGATTGGTGGGATGGGCATGTATTTAATCATGGACCTTTAATTTGGCTATTAGGCTACTCAGGTGAAAAGTGCCGAGACTTATTACAAACGCCTATATTTGGTCGTCGTGTTGAAAATAAATGGGTTGGAGGATTAATACCACCTGAATTTATTCTTGAGCATGAGTCAATGACAGGGACAACCAATGCGATGCGCTCTGTATATGTACGTCATGGTGGTGGCGGTGATGTTCAGTATCAAACCTCAAAAGTGCAATTTTGGTCATACTCGCAAGGACAACACGCTTTAATGGGTGACTCTGTTGATTGGTACCACATTGATGAAGAACCAAGAGATCAGACTATTTTCCCACAGGTCTTAACGCGAACAGCAACAGGTGATCAAGGGCAAGGTGGTCGAGGCATTTTGACGTTCACTCCTGAAAATGGTCGGACTGAGTTGGTTGTCCAATTCATGGATACACCATCCAAAGGACAATACTTGATTCGTGCAGGTTGGGATGATGTAACGCACTTGACGGAACAGACTAAAGAAACCCTTTTAGCCTCATTCCCACCGCATCAACGTGAAATGCGAACCAAGGGTATTCCAATGCTCGGTCATGGTCGTATCTATGACTTGAGTGAAGAGTTTATCACCTGTGATCCGTTTGAGATTCCTGATCATTGGATGATCATCAATGGAATGGACTTTGGTTGGGATCATCCTCAAGCTCAAGTACGACTTGCGATAGATATGGATAATCATACGATCTATGTCACACACGCATGGAAACAGCGTCAAGTTTCTCCAAATGATGCCTGGGGAGCTGTGAAGCATTGGGCGACTGATGTTCCAACTGCATGGCCTTTAGATGGTTTACAAACTGAAAAGGGCTCAGGTAAGCAGCAAAAGTCATATTACAAAGAAGCAGGTTTTAAAATGTTAGCAGAACATGCGACATGGCCTGATGGGTCGAATGGAGTTGAAGCAGGTCTATTTGAGATTCTAGACTTGATGCGCAAAGGACAATTTAAGGTGTTTCGTGGTCTGCGGGTATTTTTGGACGAGTTTTTGCAGTATCACCGAGATGATAAGGGCAAAATTGTTAAAACTCACGACGATGTTTTGGATGCAGTACGTTATGCATACATGATGCGTCGTTTTGCTGTACGTAGAGGTTTAATCGGTAAATCAAAACCCAAATCACCACCGCCACCACTTGCCATGAGGACAACATTGTCATGACCGACAACAAAGAAAAAGACGAGGATATTCTGACTCGCGTTCGTCAGCTTTGTGATGATGCACAAGACTACTGGCAAGAGAACTATAAACGTGGTGAGGAAGATCGTCGCTTTGTCACGTTGGATGATGCCCAGTGGAGTGATAAAGATCGTAATGCGCGTGAAACTGCAGGTATACCGACATTAACCATCAATAAGCTACGCACATACTGCAAACAGCAAATTAATAGTGCCAAAATGAATAAACAGCAAATTAAAGCTGAGCCTGTAGATGATGTTGCTGATCCTGCAGTAGCACGTATTTTTAACGGTTTATTGCGTGATACTGAAATTTCAAGCAGTGCTGATAATGCTTATGATGCTGCCATGGAAAACGTCGTCTACAGTGGCTTTGGTGCGATTCGTATTCATGTTGACTATGTTTCTCCTGATAGTTTTCAGCAAGAGCCGAAAATCATGTCGATTCATAACGCTGATTCTGTGTACTTTGATCCAAACTCAAAGGAGCTTGATGGCTCAGATGCACGTTATGTTGTGCTTAAAACGTGGGTGCCGAAAGAGGACATTGCAGATCAGTATGGCGATGATGCGACAACAGACTTTGAAAGTGATGCTCAAAGCACTTGGTCAAACCATGACGATAAAACGGTCTGTGTTGCTGAGTTGTTTGAGATGCAACGAGAACCCAAGACCTTATATCTATTGGTTGATGGCACAACAACATTCGAGGAGCCAATTGATAAAAACTCGATTCACGATCAACGTAAAAGCTATATTGAGAAGTGTTGGTGGTACAAACTGACAGGCTCAAAGGTGCTTGAGGATCGTGAATTTGTCGTTCCGATGTTGCCGATTGTACCTGTTTATGGCGATGTGACTTGGGATGGAGAAGATCGTTATATCTTTTCACTGATCCATTTTGCCCGTGATCCGCAGAAATTGTACAACTATTGGAAATCGTCAGAAGCACAGCAGATTGCAGAAGGTTTGCGGAAACAGTTTTTAGTGCCTGAACGTGCATCACGAGATTTGACAGAATGGGCGAATCCAAATGCATATCAAGCCTTACGTTGGAATGATGTAGACGATCAAGGTCAACCGATTGCACCACCACAGCAATTACCTGCGTTAACTGCATTATCAGGGATTTTGAATGCTGCCAATGGAGCCAAGGAAAGCATTGAGGAAATTCTTAATATGCAACCTGCAGCAATGGGTCAAAACGTCAATCAACAGTCAGGTAAGGCAATCAGTCTTCTACAACAACGAGCGGATGTCAGTCATTTTCATATTACAGATAACCTGAATAAGTCCCTGGCTCAAATTGGACGGATTTTGATTGCGATTTATCAAAAGGTGTATTCAGTCCCTTTGATTAAACGGATTACAGGTGAAGATGCCAAAACTGAGCGTGTAAAGCTGAATGAACCCACTGATCAGCAAGGTGAGGGCATTATTGATGGAATCTTGAATAATCTCACCATCGGACGCTATGACATTCGTATGACGACAGGTGCAAGCTATATCAGCCAACGGCAAGAGAATAAAGAAGCCCTGGTACAGCTATTACAGTTTGTACCGCAAATTGGTCAAGCTGCACCTGATCTACTGCTCAAAGCCTTTGATGATGGCAATATGCTTGAGGATATTGTGGAGCGTATTAAGAAATCATTGAATCCCGCATTAACGCAAGAGGGTGAAGGTGATCCACAAATACAAGCCGTATTGCAACAGTATCAACAACAGATGCAACAGCTTCAAATGCAGTTACAGCAAGCAATGGCACAGGTTGACGATAAGAATGCTGAACGTGATGCACGTTATCAAATTGCTGAGCTTCAGGCGCAAACGACTATTGAGGTTGCTCAACTCAATAATGCCGCCAAAGCTGAGATTGAGGAATTAAAAGGGGCAATCAGTATGATTCTGCAACATATGCAACCGCCTGAAGCATGGGTAGATATGGGCATACAAGATCAACCGCCACCACAACAACCACCGAATGAAGAACCGCCACTTGAGGGCGGTTTTTTAATGCCTGAACAAATGCAACAGCAACAACCATTCGTACCTGATGACGGCCAGATCGGGATTGATACGCACAATATGGCTGCACCGCAACAAGACCCCGCACTTGACGGTAATCAAGGCTTAAGTGAGTAGGACTATGGAAAACACAGAGAATCCCATCGTAGATGATGTTGATACAACAGACGGTGCTGAACAGGATCAAGAAATTGATCAGGAACAGAGTCAGCAGGTTGCGTCAGAACCGACGGATGAGCAGAAAGCAGTAGCTGATAAACAGGCTGAAGCTGAACGTGAATCCAAACGTCAAACTGCGATTGATCAACGTATTGCGAAATTGACATGGGAGAAAAACGAAGCTTTACGAACGGCTCAAACCTTACGTGAAAAATATGCATCTCAGGAACAGGTCAATTTTAAAGAACCTGATTTGTATGATTTCGAATCTGTCGATGACTACGCTAAAGCGATGTCGGAGTATCAGCATAAGAAATCTGAGCAAGAGGTTAATTCTCGTTTTGAGCAACAGCGTACTGATCAAGCACGACAAGCGCAGTCTATGCAGATTGAGTCTGCAGAAGCTGAGTTTGGAAAGACTCATCCTGATTATCTGCAAACGGTGAGTAAATTGATCAGTCTCAGTGGTGGGCAATTGCCTGAACAGCTCAGTGAAGCCGTGCTTGAGTTGGGGGCTGATGCGCCCGCGATTCTGTATGAGCTTGGCAAAGACCCGATGGATTATGTTGAGCTTTTAGGTCTACCCCCATCTTTGCAATTGATGAAACTCGGTGAAGTCCGTGCCTCACTTAAAAATAAACCGCAAGCTCCCAAAGTTCCAAATGCACCCCCTCCGGTAAATCCACCTTCAGGCAAAGCCAATGTGAAGAAGAACCCGCTTGATATGAAGGATGGGGATGCTGTGAGCTATTTAAAAAGTCTACGAAATAAAAGGTAAATAAAATATGCCAAATGTTATTAATACAGCTCAAGTTTTTGCGCAGGAAGCTGCAGCCATTATTGAAGAAAGTTGTCCATTTCTGATGGGGATTAACCGCTCTCGTGAAAAAGAGTTTGATAAAACCGTGAACGGCTATCAAGTCGGTGATGATGTCTCAATCACGATTCCAGGTATTAGCCGTATCTATGACGGTAATGTACTGGCTGAAGGTGGACAAATTGATTCATGGAAAGAGCGTAAAGTCAGTTTAAAAGTGGACAATCATGTGCATGCTGCCTTTCAGTCTTCTCATGTTGAAAATGTCTTTAAGCTTGATGCCAGTGATCCGCGTCGTCGTGATTATGTCGATCGTATTTTTAAGCCTCAGATCCAAACCTTATGCTCAACGATCGAAGCACGTTTGATTAAAAATGCGGTGATGAAAACGCCTTATTTGGTGGGTACACCAGGTACGGTACCGAACTCAATTCGTACGCTGAATCAAGCGCGAGCAAAACTACAAAAAGCGCTTGCACCTGAAGGTAATCGTAGTGGTTTGATCAGTACGGATTTGAACCTTGAATTGGTTGATACCAGTAAGGCGTTGTTCAATCCGGGCAAGCAGGTTTCAGAACAGTATCGTGAAACGAATCTTGGTCGTGCCTCAGGTGCCGATTGGGATGAAGTGATTAACCTCCCAACTTTATACAATGGTAATAAGGTGGCAGGAGTAATCATCTCAGGGGCAAGTCAAACAGGTGAGACATTGGTATTTGGTGGTCTTGCCAATGGTGATACCTTCAAAGCAGGTCAGGTCTTTACTATTGCAGGCGTATTTAAAACCCATCCATTGACGGGTGAATTGATGCGCGACCTACAACAATTTGTTGTACTTGCCGATGTCATGGCTTCTGCTGCAACAGCACAAGTATCAATCTATCCAGCATTAACGCCTGCAATGCCAAACAAGACAGTCAATGCAAGTCCTGCGAATGGTGCGGTGGTTAATTTCTATGGTGGAGCCGAGCAAGGCTTTGTGCAAAACCTATTGTTCCAAGAATCTGCATTTACTGCAGCATTTGTACCTGCAAAGATTGTAACGCCGAAAGAGTTTGGCTATTCATATTCTTCGAAAGGTGTGCGTTTTACAGTGCAAAGCGCGGGTGATTTTAAAGACCTGTCTACGGCTACCCGTATCGATTTGATGTGGGGCTTTACTCGTGTTCGTGATTTTGCTTGCCGTATCACTGAATAATTTTAATCACAATGAATGACAACATATGCCCTTTAATTGGGGCGTTGTCATTTCTGGAGTAATGAAAATGGAATATCCAAAAATGCTGTACTTGGGGTCGACCACCTCACACCAGAATGAAATTGCTCAAAATGCAGAGCATGAAGCAGAGCTACGTGAACTTGGCTTTGTGGACTTTGTTGATTTAGAAGATGAAGTCAATCAAATGATGGGCAGTGCTGTTGGGGGTGCTATTGGTGGTGCATCAAGCGAAGGCTTTAGAAATGCTTTTGTGCCTGTTGAGCAGTTTGATGCAGTTAGCGAAGACTTAGTTCAAAAAGAATTACAGCTTAGTGTTGCTCAAACTGAACGTGACCAATTCAAAGCTGAGAATGATGATTTAAAGGCTCAAATAGAGCAATTGAATCAAGTGATTGATTCCTTTCAGCCTGCCGAGCATGTTGTAGTTGAAACGGATTACAACGGACTAACGGCAGATCAACTTCGTACTTTGCTTGATGAAAAAGGCATTAAGTATTTAGCCCGTGATGATAAACCGACTTTGATTGGCTTGTTAACTCAACCTGCTAAGAAGGAATAATAACAATGAAAGTCCGTGATCTTATCCATGCCTCAGCACGTATTATCGGTATTGTTGCTTCAGGTGAAAACATGACAGATGCCGAAATGAGTGATGCTGTATCTGCTTTGAATATGTTATTGGGGCAATGGTCAGCATCACGAGACTATTTTTATCAATCACAAGGCATTGAGGTGCAACTTAAGGCAGGGCAAACGCATTATTTCGTTGATGCTCGCCTTATCTCAGAAGATGCAATACTTGATGGGCAAGACATCCGTTTGTATCGTGATACCGCATTGAATGTACCTGCAGATGCTTTGCGTTATAGACGGTTTGTAGAGGGGATTGAGGTAATTGTGGCGAATCCTCAGTCTGCAAAATTGTTTATTCATTCGTTAATCAGCCCTGAGTTTCCACTTAAAGTCACAGATGATATTTATGTGCCTGTTGAGTATGTACGAGCAATTAAATATGCATTGGCGATTGAGTTAGCACCTGAATATCAATTGCCGATTACTGCAGATGTACAGATGCAATATCAACAAGCGATGCGCATTATGCATCGAGCACAATCTACGCCAATTCCAGTAAAACCTGATCAGACATTGATGGGTATTAGTTATCGAGGTCGTTATGGTTAAGCTTCCATTGGTTGGTCCTGCATACAAATTGCGGGCTCAAAGTATGAGTTGTCAAAACTGCATTAATTGGTATCCCCAAACGATTGAATATCCTAACGGTTCACGCGTTGCTGCACTCATACCTACACCTGGACTAAAACGTATTTTTGAGGGAGATCAAGCTTCAGTACGGTGCTTGCATGTTTTGTCTAATGGAGATCTGATCGCTGTAATTGGTAAAAGGCTCTATCACAGCAAATCATCTAAATTTGAACTTGTTGAGTTGAGTCAGATTAGTGCGCTTGGTACGGTGCGTATTGCCGATAATGGTCAAGTCGCTTTGATTGTAAATGGTACATATACCTATGCATTGGATATGTTAACGCTCACGATTGAGCGATTGTCAGGCTCAACGATTCCTAGATCGACACATGTATTGTTCTTGGATGGTCGTTTTGTTCTAAATAAGTTTGGGACAGGACAGTTCTATTGGTCCAATTTGTACAGTACGAAAATAGATGCATTGTCTTATGCAACGGCTGAGTCTACACCGGACAACATCACAGCAAGCATTACCTTTAACCGAGAGCTTTGGTTATTCGGGGCACAAAGTGTAGAGCGATACTACGGTACAGGTTCAAGCAATGCACCTTTTGCTCGGTTGTCGGGTGGTGCGATGGCGTTTGGTTGTGTTGCTCCGGATAGTATTGTGTCTTTATCTACAGGTGTGATTTGGCTAGGTGTGAGCGAATTTGGTGGCCATCAAATTGTAATGAGTGCGGGCGGTGTTCCTGAGCGAATTTCGACTCATGCGATTGAAGAGGCAATCTCTGTTTATAGCAAAACAACAGATGCAATGGCTTATGCCTATCAGCAAGAGGGACATGTTTTTTATGTCATTTCGTTCCCATCTGCGAATGCAACATTTTGCTTTGATGTATCTACAGGTTTGTGGCATCAACGCTCTTTTGCCAATGCTCAAGGTTTACATGAGCGCCATCGTTCACAGCATCATGCATTTTTTAGGAATATGCATATTGTTGGCGATTATCGAAATGGTAAATTATACGATTTAGACAATCACACTTTCACAGACGATGGTGAGCTGATTTTACGTGAACGTACCGCGCAGGCAGTCAATACTGAAGGTGCATTAACGCGGTTCAATAAGTTGGAAATTGTGTGTGAAACAGGGTTTGGGGTTGAAAAGAAAGAGACTCCTGATCCTAAACCTCCTGAGCCTATTGGCTGTGAGGGTGCTATTGATTCTTGCACACTCGGATACATATCAGCTTATGGATTTTATGGCTTAGCCATTAATGGTGTAGAAATTACTGAATCTACTTCTTTTTATAACAATCAAGACGGTAGAGATTTACAAGCAATATTAAAACAGGACTTTGAAGTAGATCTAATTCCTTTTGATATTAATATGAATCCAACCACAAACTTGAATTTAATTGAAATAAGTCGCTTTAAAAATATGACAAAACAGTTTGTCAAAATTGAAATCACAATACTTGATGCAAATGATATTGATCAAGTATATGAGCCCATCAATCCTACCTTTGAGCCTTCTTCTTATACCTTTTGTTTAGCACCTGCAGAGTGAGGATTAATTATGGAACCAAAGCTAATGCTGAATTGGTCAGATGATAATGGTCATACATGGTCTGATACTCGTTTGATTCCACTTGGTAAAAAAGGTGAATATCACAAACGCATTATTGCTAGACGTTTAGGCGCAGGGCGTGATCGGGTATTTCGTATTCGCTGTTCTGAACCCATCAATATTGTGATTATCGAGGGACGCTTGGAATGAGTCAGGGCATCCCTGCACGGGACATCATTGTCGATCGGAATGGCCAGATTACAACAATCTGGCTTATTTTTTTTGAGCAGTTATATGGTTTGTACTCAAATACGAGTCAAAGTAATACAGAATCGATTGAACAAATACAAAAGATCGCTGATCAAGCTTTAGAGCTTGCACAGCAAAATAAGCATGGAAATGATCAACAACAAAAACAGATCCTATCTTTAGCGAAATCGATATCAGAACTGAAAGATCAAACTGTTTCACAAGATCAGATCAATCAACTCATGCATGCTGATGAGGATTTACAACATATCGATCAGCAACAGCAATCTGCAATTGATGCATTGAGTAAATCTTTGCAGACATTAAAGAAAGAAACAGGGAGTCAGCTTCAAGACTTAGAGCATGAAATATCAATTCTCTTTCGAAGTAGCGAGAACAATTTGAGTGATGCCCCTGAGGATGATCTGATCTATGGGCGTAAAAATGCAGAATGGGTAGAAGTTGTGGCAGTGAATTTATCACTGCCATTTTTTTTAAAGAACGGTATTCGACAAGATGTAGAGCTGAGTTCTGATTATCAACTGCCTTTTTTCTTGGCAGACGGTACTCAGCAAAATATTCAGATGGTGACAACATGAATCAGACCATACCCCTTAAAAAAAGAACTGAAGGCTTAGGTGAGTTTGAACCCAACGATGTGATTCCTATCGAACATGGTGGGACAGGAGTATCCACGCTTTTAGAGGCACAAGATCAATTAGGAATCTCGGGAAAGCTCGATAAAATTGATTTTGTTCAGCATTTCCGAGGCGTATTTAGTAGCTATTCTGCGTTAATGACTGCACTACCGACAGCTCTAGACGGAGATTATGCACATATTGATAGTGGTGCAGGGTTTGATCGTCTTGCTGCAGTGTGGGATTCATCAGATTCAAAATGGGCGATTGCGCAAGCGAATGTTGGTGCAAATACGGATGAAGTCCCTGAGGGAAGTCAGAATCTATATTTTAAAAGTCAGCGTGTCCTAGATACGCCACTCACAGGTTTGGCGGTTGTACCTGCTCATGGAATCTTAGCAACTGATGAAATATTGATGGCACTTGCAAAGTTACAGGCACAAATTAATGCGAATAGCATTAAGCCTGTGAATTGGATTGATGTCAGAACCATTGCCACATTTAATAATAAAGTTTATTTACCTGGTGTAACTCTAAAAATTGCCAATATTAATGGTGAGTTTTGGATGAAAGGTTCTTTTCAAGTTACAGCGCAGATTTCAGCCAATACCGATCCAATTTTCACGATTAATAATAAAGATTGGTTTGTTTTCGCATCAGCGGGAGCCGTCAATGTTGGTTTAGTTCAAACCTTTGATACATATGGCTCTACGTTGGCCAGTTATATTTTTGGTTTTATACAAACACAGGCGATCAACGTTTCACGTTTTTATTGTGTTCAAAGTACGCCCTCAAGCGCTGTATTTAATTTTGTACCTTTTCATATTGGTACATTATTAAATCCTGCGATTGGATTGGTATAGGAGTTAATTATGGGTTTATTAGGTTCGCTAACTGGTTCGAGTGCGGCAAATGCTGCAAAAAAAGCTGCGGCACTACAAGCGCAAGCTGCGCAACAAGCAGGCGGTATTTTAAATACGGCCTATACAAATGCAGGGCAAACACAATCTGATGCAGCGCTGAAAGGTTCAGGCATATTGAGTCAAGGTTATCTTGATTCAAATGCAAACTTAAATACTGGCTTTACCGATGCAAATAACACCTTAAATGGTGGATTGAGTTCAGCACTTGGTTATCAGCAGCCTTATGCGAACTTGGGTACACAAGCAGGTGGATTGTTATCCCAAGGCTTAGCGGATGGAAGTTTGACACGTAGTTTTGGTGCATCTGATTTTAATGCTGATCCAGGTTATGCATTTCGCAAGCAACAAGGCATGGATGGAATTGAATCGAGTGCGGTAGCAAGTGGTGGATTGCTCAGTGGTGCGACTCTTAAAGCACTGAATGGTTATAACAGTGATTTGGCATCGCAAGAGTATCAAAACGCCTATAACCGTTTCGGCAATGATCAAGCGAATGCTTTCAATCGATTATCGTCAACGACGCAAATGGGGCAAAGCGCTGCCAATAATATGAGCAACATGTCCTATAACAATGCGTCGAATATTGCCAATAATCAAACATCACTATCGCAATTGATTTCACAAGGTTTACTTGGATCTGCTCAAGCCAATGCAGGCGGTGTACTCGGCTCTGCTGATGCTTTAGCGAATGCCGGAATCAATGGTGCAACTGCTCAAGCCAATGCGTTGACGGGTGCAGCGAATGCCAATGCCAGTGGGATCGTTGGATCAGCGAATGCTCGTAGTCAGGGCTTGGGTAGCTTACTGAGCCTAGGAACATCTTTAGGTGCTATGGCTATGGGTGGCCCTGCAGGAACAGGATTACTTTCAGGGTTGTTTAATAAAAAAGGATCAGGGAATTTAATGGCGCAAGACTTTAGCAGTCCTGTGACACGAACCAATAATTATGCGGGGTAAACCATGCAACTCACACAACTTGATACTCGTGTCCCATTGTCTGCTGAAGCACCTCAGATTAATTTTAATCAGCTCACAGCAGATACTTTAGGGCTTTACGACAACATAAAACAACGTGGCCAACAAGGTATTCTATCTCGATTGCTTGCTCAAAATACCAATGCTCAAGGTGAAGTCAATTTGGGTAATGCTTTGGCAGGAGCGCGGAATCAACCTTATGCGCCTCAACTGACCGGTGTTTTGAGTTCTGCGATTCAAGCGCAGAATGTGGCAAAGGCAAAAGCGGCACAAGATGCTTTAAAGTTTAATGCTGATATCAATAAGACATATGCTGAAACAGGGAAGTTATCTCAAGAGGGTGCAGGAAAAGGTCTTGAGAATAGTGAGAAGAAGTTTGGAGCAATTAACCAAATATTTCAAACGGCAGCATTAACCGGTAACAGGGATAATGTCCGCTTGGGCTTAAATCATGCACATCGGGCGGGTTTAATTGGTCAGGAGGACTATGCAACGAATATGCAGGCACTAGATGTGATGACTGATGAAGAGGTTGCTCAATTTGCGCAAGGCGTTTCATTCAGCAATGCTAAGGATCCTTCAAGTTATCTTTTTCAAACTAAGAATAATATTGCTGATAATGCTCAATCAGATATGAATAATCAGCGTACAACACAAGCTTCTATCTACGGTACTGAAGTTGGTGCACAAACTGCAGCAAATAAATTGACTCAGGATGGAGAACAATTTAATGCTCAACAATATATAACTCAGAATAAACCCTTGGATTATTTTACTGCAGCAGATGGGACTCGTTATGCAGTTTATGCGAATGGTCAAGGCATTCCAATTTCAGATACTCAAGGTAACACGGTTAAAGTTCAACAGGGTAAATCCGAAACTTCGGTTCAGAAAATGGAGCGCTTAGAGCGAGTGGTTGGTTTAGCTGATTCGGCCAAAAGTGCCGCTGATGCATCTCAATTGGCTGCTAAATTGGCGAATGATTTGAAAGGGTTGAATAGTACTGCCGGTGGATTTGGAATTTTAGCAAAGATTCCTGGTACACCTCAGCGTACTTATTCTTCGCAAATAGAAACATTGCAGTCGCAAGTTTTTTTAAATCAAATTACCAAAATGAAAGGAATGGGGGCTTTGACCGATGCAGAAGGCCAACGTTTAGCTACGTCAATTGCGAATCTAGATAAAGGTTTAGAGCCTCATCAGTTACAAGCTAACTTAACTGAGATTGCGAAAGTTATGTCAACTGCAGCAGTCAAGGCGAGCAAGTTATCAAAAATTTATTCAGGTGGAGCAGGTAATAAAGATACGGGAAACTCAAGTCAGGAGAGTAATAGTTTTAGTTATTTTGATGATTAAAAATTATGCTATATTTTCCCATCACGAGGGGACTGCTATGTTTAAAACAATTATTTCATGGTGTTTAAGTGTAATTATTATTTTGCTTTTTACATGGTTTTTAACATGGTTACACGATGTTTTGGGTGGTAGTGTTTTTTGGATTATTTTATTGATATTCGTGGTTGAAAGAGCTGTGAATAGAAATACTGAAAAGATTAAATCACTGAGTCAGAGAAATAGTGATCTTGAAGATAAAATTACTGCTCTTTCGTGGGAAATACATGATTTAAAAAATAAGGATTAAGCAAAAGCCACCTTCGGGTGGTTTTTTTCTGCCTGGAAAAAAAGTATGAACAGACAGCAACTCGAACAATATAGTCGAAATCCACACGTTCAAAAAATGTTAAACCTCATTGCTGCTTCTGAAGGGGTGAAGCATGGATACAACACACTGTTTGGTAATCAGCGCATCAATAATCTTAATGCACATCCAAACATGCGAAAGGCATTTAAGCAAACGGATGGTGAGACGAATTACACCACGGCTGCAGGCCGTTACCAATTTATAAATCCGACATGGATCAAGTTGGCACAGCAATATGGTTTTAAAGATTTCTCTGCAAAAAATCAGGACCTCGGTGCGATTGCCCTGATTGCTCAGAGGGGAGCATTGAACGATGTAGCGAATGGTAACTATAAATCAGCCATTGGTAAATTAGGCAAAGAATGGGCTTCTCTACCTACCTCTACCTACGCTCAAGGTAAACGCTCTTGGGATTTTGTGAATAAGCAATTGGGGCAAGATGTAGGTCATCAGGCTGCACAAGTTATGCAACCTCAATTTGTAGATTTAAAAACACTTGGGTATAAGGGGCGATCTCCTGTGGCACAACCATCTTTTGTTGATTTACAGAAATTAGGCTATCAAGAAAAACCTACTCAAGCTAGCCAACCTAAGTTTGTGGATTTAAAAGCACTTGGATATGAGGGGTAATTTATGTCAGCAGAACAGGCGAAAGCATTTATTGATAATGAGAGAAAAGCAGGCATATCTGATATTAAGATTTTTTTGAAAATGCAGGATCATCCTGTGTTTTCAAAAGGAATTAAAAGGGCTAATGACGCTGGGCTAAATAATCGTCAGTTTGCTCAACAAATCGGTTTAAAAATTGCAGGTCCACAATCTAATGATACTGATCAGCAAATAAAAACCGAAATCAAAAATCAAGCGAAAAAATCAGGTAAAACGAAGGCATGGGAATCTGCACTCCTTGGCGCTTCTGACCTGGGCGCGGGTGTTGTTCAAGGATTTACTTATGCTGCAGATGGCATTAATAAAGGCGTAAATAAGGCGCTAGGTACAAATTTAGATACCGAATCTTACGACCGTTTTACCAAACAACGTAAAGATATTGAAGATTTCCATAACGCACGTCGTGAAGCAAACGGGCAAGGTTTTGATGGATGGCGTATGGCTGGTCAAGTTGCTGCAACCGCGCCAATGGCTGCACTTGGTAAAGGGTATCAAGGTATTAATGTTGTATCTAAAGCAGGTGCAGGCGTTGCTGCACAAAATGCTGCAGTTGGTGCTGTAATTGGTGCGTCAGGTTTTGCAAAAGATTCGGATGCTCGACTTATGCATACAACCTTTGGTGGCGTAGGTGGAGCGGTTGGTGGTGCGATAGGTGAAAAAATTGGGCAAGGGGTTGTTAAAGCGACTCAAACGCTAAAGAACCAATCCTCTCGTTTTTCTACAACCCAAACCAATCAGTTATTGCAGTCGATCGATAACAAGCTAGATGAGGCATTACAACAACAGGGTATGACACTTGGGGAGCTTTCAGACGATATGGTTAAAGGTATGCGAACGGAAGCGCTTAAAGCTATTAGAGCGGGCGGTTCTATTAATCCAACTGCTGTTGCACGTAAAGTAGTGCTCAATCGTCTCGGTTTAAAAGGTACAAGGGCACAGATATCTGGCGATGCCAAGCAATGGCAGCAAGAAGCTGAACTTGCGAAAATTCAAGGTGCGGGGGAACCCTTACGCAATAAATTTATTGATGATAATTCTCAACTCAGAAAGCTATTGGATGATTTTTCTGACTCTACCAATGGGTCATCTACGGATCGTTATGGAGCTATGGATAATGCTCTAAATTCTATTGATGGTTTGCTTGCACAGAATAAGACTTATGTACGCGAAGCATATGCTGCAGCTCGGAATGCACCAGGTAATGATATAAAGCTTGATGGTCAGGGTTTTGCAAACGATGCATTCAGTGCATTGGATCAGAACTATGCGGCATCAAGTCTACCAGGGAATGTGCAGAAAATTATTAAAGATATTAATGATCATCCAGATATGTTTACGCTTGGGAAATCTGAAGAGTTTATTAAAATTTTAAATAGAGAGCACAAAGCTAGTTTGATGAATGGTCAGCCGACCAGTGCGACACATGCAGTTGGTCTTGTTCGGGATGCATTGAATAAGCGTCAGGATGAGGCGATGGAAGGCTTGATTTCAAATGGGAACGATGCTGCATCACTTTATCAGTTTGCGCGTAAAGCGAATAGTTTTAATGCTCAGCAAATAGAATCAATGCCCTTGTTGAAAGATGCAGTAAAGGGTGTTGAGCCAGATAAATTGTTTAATAAGCACATTTTAGGTGGAAATATTGCTGAGTTGAGTAAAACAGTTCAGTTGCTTAAGAACGTCAATCCGCAGGCAGTAAATGATATCAAGCAACAATTTGTTGAGCATATCAGCAGTAAATCAATTAATGGTAATGGTCAATTTAGTCCCGCAGGAATGAAAAAAGCTTTAGATGCTGTGGGGGATAGACGTTTATTAACGATGTTTTCCCTCAAAGAGCTTTCACACCTAAAAGACATTGGTAAAGCGGCTGATTATATGGTTACTCAACCTCCGCATTCCTATGTGAATAACTCGAATACATCTTCCGCTTTAGCAAATCACTTTATGAATTTATTAAAGTTACCAGGAGCTAGAGTTCTATTGAGTTCAGTTAAAGATGTTCCCGATAGTATTGCTGTGTCCAATGCTTTAAAAGGGGGAGGTATTACGAGTACCAACAAGACTTTACCAAATCAAGGTGAGCAATCACTCATTGATAGATTAACTCAAGCAGGCGTTATAACAGGCGCGAATCTACCAAACCAATAATCACCCTAAGGTGGTTTTTTATTTTAAGGGGATTATATGTCCGCATATCCACTTACGCCTATACGTTATCGGGCTTTCGATAAAAATGGAGAACCTTTGATTGGTGGTCAGGTTTTTACGTATGAAGCAGGCGGGACAACAGATGAGAAAGATACATACTCTGATAAAGGGATGCAGAATTTTAATACGTGGCCTGTAACTCTTGATGATATGGGTAGCGCTTCGATCTATATCTCAGGTGATTATTTTATTCAGGTTTTTGATGCAGATGGCAACTTGATTGAAGAAGCTGACGGTATTGCTGATGCTGAATCAGTGGCACAAGCGCTACTCGATGGAAGCTCAGGCGGTGCATCTGATCTCGCTCAACGTGTAAGTGATCTTGAGACGGCACGAGATGAGCATACTGATCAGATTAATGAACTGAATGACACGGTTATAGATCTACAAGAACAAATCACGAAGGAGGTTAAAACAGATCGCGATGCTGCAATTAAAACGGCAGTAGATACGCTTAAAACAGCATTAACTGAAGAGTTTGAAACTCAATTGGCGGATGTGATTCTTAAATTTAACGAAGCCTTGGAGAATGTCAAAATCAAAGTCGGTGGAGTTTATATCTCGACTGAATCAACGAATCCCGCAACAACGCTTGGATACGGAACATGGCAATTAACCTCAAAAGGTAAAGCGCTAGTAGGGTATTCAGATGTTGCGAATGATCCAAATTGGACAAAAACCGTGGGGAGTACTTTCGGGGCTTACGACCATACCTTAACGCTTGAAGAGATTCCTGAACATGATCATAAAGGCGTTGTAAAGGCATCAAATCAATCGTATTCGGGAGGTAATGGCTCTCGTTTTACATCGGATGGCACTACAGATAAAGCAGGTGGAGGGCAGGCACATAACAATGTACAGCCATCCATGGTATTCGCCATTTGGAAAAGAACAGCATAAGCACCGAAAGGTGCTTTTTTTATTGTTAATCAATAGGAATGATAGATCATTCCTGATGTATTGAAAAACCTTAAGGAGAGTATCAAGATGAATTTTTAAAAAAATGTTTAAATTATTTGATGTGTGAAAAATTAATATTTTGAAGTATAAATGGATATTACTTCATAAAAACGAGACATTAAAATGCCCCTTATTACAGTTCTTTTTGTTGCTGGATTTGGACCAATTACGAAAATAGATCAAGAAAGCAAGTCTCTGTATCTAGATACATTACAACTTCCAATCAAAGCCATGCAAGGGAATGAATCTTACATGAGCACTGAGGATGGTGAGTTGGATGGTGTGAAGCATTTTGCACTTTGGCCCTTAGCTCAGGCTGCTGAGTCTTGTTTTGGTGTAAAAGAATGGCCTGCTGAGTTTAGTATTCCTCAGAGTTGGATTGAGTTTGAGGTTGAAAATATTGCTGAAGCTTCGGCCGAATTGCTTTCTAGAGGGTATCAATTACTTGTAAATAATCGTTTAGAGCCTTGGGGGCAATCAGTTACACGATTTCTAAGTCCTGAAGGTATATTGACTGGGTTAACAGTAACGCCTTGGCTACATTCCTCCAATAAGGAATAACGACTCATCAATTTTATAAACCGCCGAAAGGCGGTTTTTTATTGCATAAGGAAAATATATGAACGATCCAATTTCTATCAAAGGCTTGCCATGGCTTTTTAAAATTATGGCTGCGGTGATTGGGGCTATATTTGCCCTCACTTTATCGGGAGATATTGATACTCAGGGACGCATTAAAATCACGATGGGCGTGATTATGAAGTTTACTTTTAGTGTGGCCATTAGCCTTTATGGTGGATCGGCATTCATTGAGTATTATGACCTAAGCCATTACTCACATATGTCACAGGGTTTTGTGATGTTGATTTTTGCCATCTTTGGGATGCTGTGCATTGGTATTGCTTACCAATCAGTTCGATTACTAAAAGGTAAATCCTTTATGGAAATTATTACCGAAATTAAAGAAGCTTTTGGAGCGATATTTAAATGAAAGCAATATTTGATTATTTACGAAAAATTAGCGGTGGTTCACTCACTCAGAAGCAAGTTGATGCTACAGATCAGCTGATTGCCACTGCTTCAGATGCGGTGGCTGATATGCTCGGTATTGCGATTGATAATGTGATGCAAGTAAGTACGGAAGGTGTTGCTTTAATCTGTTGTTTTGAGGGTTTAAAACTCAAAGCGTACGATGATGGTGTTGGCATATGGACCATCGGATTTGGTACTACGATTTATCCAAATGGTATCAAGGTTAAAAAAGGGGATACTTGCACCGAAGCTCAAGCCAAAGTGTACATAGCGCATGATTTAAAGACATTTGAATCTGCTGTAAATAGTGGGGTGACTGTGCCGATTAATCAGAATCAGTTTGATGCATTGGTATCGCTCACTTATAACATTGGTACAGGTGCTTTTATAGAATCTACGTTGCTTAAAAAATTGAATCTTGGTGATTTTAAAGCTGCAGCTACTCAGTTTGCTGTTTGGAATAAGGGTGGTGGCAAGGTAATGCAGGGTCTTGTTAATCGTCGTGCTGAAGAGCGAAAGTTATTTGAGAAAGCCCTTTAAAAGGTTTTTTTTGCATAAGAGACTTTATGTGAGATAAAGACACTTATTATTTCTTCAAAAAAACCGCTTATTGGGCGGTTTTTTATTAAATATTTGCTAATTAGTAATATTTAAAACAGTGAAATTTGGCGGTTGATATATGATTTGCGTATGGGAAAAAATCATCATTCCCGAAATTAAAAACATTAATACTGTTATTACAGAATTATATAATCGCATTCATTACTTATCAGAATTACTAGATCAACATATTAGCGTTACTTTGTTGTGTTTACAATAAAAATTTGATTTTATTACATTTTTTATTGAGATATCTTTTTTATAAGTTTAATGAATATATATATAAGAAAACTTGATTTTTTATATTTTTAGTGTATAGTCACCTTAGCTAGAAAAAAGTCTTGTCCCGGTAAATTTTCTTTAAGTGTCGCAGTTTTAGTCATAATTCTTCGTTTTTTCAGATTTTAAGTCGTTTCTTTATTATTTTCAAAGTTATACCCAGTCAGTAAAATGATTAAAAAATTATTAAAAAATTAGTAGGATATATTATGTCAAACTCAAATGTTGTTAAAGGTACTGTAAAGTGGTTCAACGAAACTAAAGGTTTCGGTTTCATTCAACAAGAATCAGGTCCAGACGTTTTTGCTCATTTCAGCGAAATTGCAAGTTCAGGTTTTAAAACCTTACTTGAAGGCCAAATGGTTGAATTTAGTGTAGCTCAAGGTCAAAAAGGACCGAATGCTGTAAATATTGTTGCTATCTAAGCAATAATAGGCAGTAATAAAAAAGCACTGACAAGTGCTTTTTTATACTTTAATTTTTTTCAAAAATTGAAAAACATCTAAAATATAGGATACAAGTTGTTAAAAATAAATGATTTAATTGCAAAATCTAAAAATGGTACTGAAATTATTGTTTCGTTAATTCCCCTCAATAAAATGCAAAATACACGTCAAGGTTTTAAACAAATTGAAGTCGGTAAAAGAGTTCTGCTTGAGTCTGGAATCGAAGTTGATTTAAATTTAGATGGTCGTACATTTTACACCTCTCCAAATCAGTTATTTAAATTAAATCATAAAGTTATTTAGATATAAAATGAAAATAAATTAATAACTTAGATTTTTTCCATTACATTTTTATTAAAGGTATATATATATGCTTAAGCACAGTCTAAGTGTGAAAGATCAGTTTGGGGTTAAACACGCTATTCAAGCAACAGTAGATCATCTCTTTGCTAACACGCAATCTCATTCGAATATAAAACATATCACCGTTGATGGTGAGGATATTCGACCAAGTTTTGAAATGTTTTTTCAAAGTACATTGAGTGGAAAAATATTTAAAATTGTATAAATAATCGTAATTTTTTCGCTGTTCGTGCTATTTAGGATTTTGGCTATAAAGTAAAAGATATTCATGATGCTTGTGTAGCTCTAAACTTAAAATTTAATGGCATTAAGATATCTGGTAGCCATGTCTAGGCATTATAAAAATCTGCTTTTGAATTTATAAATGATTAAGTTATATCAACTTATACAAAATACTTGATATTTATCCATAATTTTAACACATGACTATATTTCAACTTGATACCTGGCTTTTATATCTTTTAAGTAGTGTAAATGCTATTTCAATCAAATCTAGAATGCGGTCACATGTAGATTAATAATTGTGATATCCCCGAGCTTTCTTGACATACTTTTTGTGAGTTTGTATAAAAGAATGTTTGTTCTTTGTAATTTTATATTTTAAATACAATAAGATAGAGATAGGTCATGTATGTTTTAACTATATGCATTATGTATATGTAGTACTCAAACATTTATTAATTTGAATCAAGAGGGAATAACAATATGACTAATCATAATGAAATCGATCGCCATGTAGTTAAAGAGCTACCAAAAGATCAACGTGATGAATTAAATGCCGATCCAATTACAGGTGAACCTGGTGCACATCCTGTTGGTACAGGTTTAGGTGCTGTTGGTGGTGCTGCTACAGGTGCAGCTGTAGGTACTGTTGCTGGTCCTATTGGTACTTTAGTAGGTGGCGCTATTGGTGCGGTTGTTGGTGGATTGGCTGGTAAAGGCGTAGCAGAAGCAGTAAATCCTACTGAGGAAGAAGCATATTGGCGTGGCGTAGCACACAGTACCCCTTATTATCTTGATACATTAAATGCTTACGATGATCTTACTTATGATCGGGATTACCGACCAGCTTACCATTTAGGTTATACAGGTCGTGCAGAATATCCAAATGGAACACGATTTGAAGATGCAGAAAATGACTTGAAATTAAAATGGGAAAAAGTGAAAGGTACTTCACGCCTGAATTGGGAACAAGCAAGGTATGCCGTTCTTGATGCATGGGAAAGAGTTAATGGTTGATTTTAAATCAGGAAACTAAAGGAACATCATGTTCCTTTAGTTTCTTAAACTTAGTGCATGATATTAAAATACAAAAAAATATGATAATGATCATCTAGTTTGTTTCATAAACATTTCACCATATTTGAGAGTGTGTTCGATGTAGAAGTAGAGCCATGTTTTCATATTTAATCCTTCCAACTATCAACAATATCAGCCCAATCTTGAAGCATCTTTCTTCGGTCATCGAGCCATCTAGCGTGGTTGTAGGACGCACGTGTTTTATTGTCATCAGCATGCGCTAACTGCTTTTCAATCCAATCTTCTTCATATCCCTTTTCATAAAGCAGTGTTGAAGCAGTCGCTCTAAAATCATGGGCAGTCACATCCCCCAACCCAATATAGTCAAGCATCCTATTAAGAGTCGTCGCAGATAGCATTCCTCCTTTATATACAGAAGGAAATACATATTCACGATTAGCTGTAAGTTGAAATTGTTCCTGAAGTAACACATAGAGCTGAGTAGACATTGGCACAATGTGAATACGGTTTTTCTTAGTTGTACGAGTTTGCCCGGTCTTTTTTGACGATACAGGGAATGTGATTATTTTGTCTTCAAAGTCAACAAATGACCATTGCATACGTCTAATTTCAATTGTTCGTAGCATTGAGTAGAGCATTGCTAGACCGGCATTTTTAACTGTATTTGAACCACCGTAGCTTTCTAATTTATTTCTGAGCATTCTTGCTTCATATTTTTCAAGCGGTCGGGCATGCTCAACATCAGGGCGTTCAATTGCATCTTTTACAGCGTAAGTTGGGTCGTAATCAGCCCGAAGCGTAGCAATTGCATATCTCATAACAGCACCGATAAACTTCCGATTATCGATTGCTGTGACTTCACCGGTTCCAAAGTTCTTCTGTTTTTTCACACGCTTGATAGTGTTCTTCATGATTTGAAGTACATCTGCGGAAGTAACGTCTTTTACATCTTTATTGCCGATAATTTTTAGGATGTCTTTCTCTAAAGAAGTTTGAAATCTATTCTGATGTCGTTCAGATCGGTTCGCAAGCTTCTCTTGTTTGTATTCTTGAGCGACATTTTTGAATAAGTTGCTTGAACTTAAGTTGAGTTCTAGCGTGAGCTTTTCTTTTCGCTTTTCTTCAAGTGGATTTAGATTCTGATCAAGCAGTACTTTTGCTTCATCTCTCTTTTTTCGTGCATCAGCTAAAGAGACAATAGGGTACTCACCCAAACCCATCATTAGTGTTTTTTTTAACCATTGAAAGCGATACCGCCAAAACTTTTTCCCATTTGGTCGGACTTCAATATATAGACCTGCTGCATCAATAAAACGTGTGATTTTTTCAGTAGGCTTAAGAGTTCTTATTTTTGAATCACTTAGCATTGATATTGAGTACCGATTTAAAAAAATAAGTGGTACTCAAGATAGTACTCAATTTTAGTGATTTTGCACAGTTTGTTTTAATTTACTTAGGTTTGCTAACTTACTTATTTTTATAATTTTATATACTTGTGAATTTTGTTAGGTTTTGCTAGATTTTTCAAATATTAACTTTCGATCATGAGAAGCATATTGAACGTATCCCTTTGAATTTTAATGTATCTATAAAAGTCGAGTGTTTCATACCCGTCTTGTTACACACATTGCATAAAGTACCTGACATTCATCTATAAGGTGATAAAAATGTCAGTCACTTACTTTAGCAGATTTTATCACTTTCAGGATAGCTCGATTGCGTTTGTCGTGTGGCCTAGATAATCAATACTGAATCTATGAGAAAGCAATATCATTTGAACAGATGATTCTATTGTTTGATTTAAATGAGGAGTGGTCTAATTTGAAAGATAATGTAGATTTTAGCTTTTTAGATCGGTGAGATCATTTATTTTTTACATACTTTTGATGTATTGATTACAGATTCTTATGTATTTAAAAAAATTAGGAGTCGATATTAAAAAACATAATATTTAGTTTTGTTTAAATGTTGTATTAGATTAATTAAATAACAATAATCAAATTGGTTTTATTTACTAAAATTTTTTTAAAAAGATAAATAAATACATATATTTGTTTAAATTGTTAAATTGATAGGTTTTTATTTAAACAATATCTGAGTATGATGTTTGTACGATTAGATTTGTATATTGAAAAGCATAAATGGTTATGTGAATTATTTTGCATAAAAAACAAAAAATGTTAAAGTGGACACAATTTATGGGCTGGCGAGGGGCTGAATGAAAGAAGAAATTAAAATAGCTATTTTTGGCTTGAGTCTCAATGTGTTGGATAACATAAAACAAAAAATTCGCTTGATGTATGACGATACCGTTAATATTACTTGGGCGAATATTGCCGATCCACATCTAGATATTCTTCTTGTAAATGATATGTTTTTTGGTTCACCGACAATTCAACATTTGGTTGGTTCACAACAAGTCCCTTATCTACGCCTGATCAATAAGTCTGAAGTTGCAGGACAAATTGATGGGGATAAACTATTTTTACCATTCTCTGTAAGTGATGCAACACGGAAGTGGTTTAAAGATCGTTATTTGAAAGTGCCACTAAGTCAAAAAGTTGAAAAACAAGTTGCCCAAATTACGAAAACAACAGATATCAATAAGGTAACGGCAGAATTTTTTAATGAGCGGAATGGAAATCTACAAATTTTTGATGGTCACGGTAATATTGGCTTGATGAATGCACGTAGTGAACAAGTTTGGCTCGATACAGGGCGACGCTTTGCAGGAACAGATACGACATTGAATTTTACTTATGCAACAATGCAAATGGCGCAGAGCGTGAGTAATATTCAGGGTATAGATCTACGAAGATGGTTGTGGAATATTTTATGGTATTCACCAGAGTTGATTAAAAATACCTCAGATAAAAAATTTTATAAATTAAAATATTGGCCACATCCAGATTCAAAAGATGACCGTAAAGATGTTTTTACGATTGCAGCGTGTTTTGAGCGTGGGGCAAGTATTCAGCAAGTTGCAAAGAAATCAGGTGTCTCAGTAAAAACGATTGAACGTTTTGTTTCAATTGCATTATTGAATCATTTGTTGACTGAGATTGATGCAAAAGATGCAACGTTGATTATAGAAGAAGAAAAGCCTGCAGAAGGTGTGCTGAAAGGTTTCTTTGGTAAGCTACGTCGTAAATTGGGTTTATAAAAGTATAAACCTAAAAAATAATTGATTAAATCGTATTTAAATGTACGAGTTAAACAAAAAATCATTTTTTTAGTGTATTAGATTATAAAACGGTTTGAGTGACACTCTGTAAAAGAGATAAAAACAGGGTCGTTCATATAAATAAAATAGGGGTTCAGTGTGATTTTACAGAAGTATAAAATTGTATTTGGTGGAACAATGGGGGCAGGTAAAACAGAAGCCATTAGGTCACTTTCAGAAATTAATGTCTTATCTACAGAAGCGTATAACACGGATGAGCAGTCGCATAGCAAAGCTTTGACTACGGTGGGAATCGATTACGGTGAAATTAAGCTTGATGATGGCATTACCGTTGGTTTATATGGTACACCAGGACAAGATCGTTTTGATTTTGTATGGTCTGTGATCTGTAAAGGGGCAATAGGTGCTGTTGTTCTAATCGACCATTCTAAAAAAACGGCACTTGATGATTTAAAATTCTATCACAATTCATTTAAAGAATATGTAAACAACATTATTGTTGGAATTACACATGTTGATGAAGACTCACAACAATTACTAAAAAAATACCGTGATTGGATGGACTTAAATGGCTATAACATGCCTGTATTTGCCATTGATGCACGTGAAAAAGACGATGTGTTATTGGTCGTTGAAGCGCTGATTGCTCGGGCTGAAATTGAATATGCATAATTAAATTAAAATGAGAAATCCATTTTTTTGTAAAATGGATTTTTTTACAAAAAAAATGTATGTAAAAAGTGATAAATTATATTTATACAGCACCAGATTAAAGCACTATTTATAATGTGCACAAAAATAGTGCAATAAGAATCTCGTTACCTAATTTAGAATGATATGTGTGTTTTGATATGGTGCAATTATAACTGCACTCAGTATAATAACGCTGAAGATAAACCTGTATTGCTTATATTCTGATAAAGAATTCAATATTTTGGAATGTCTCTCAAAAGTTGGTACGGGAATTGCTTAATACTAACCAACTACTAACACGCACTTCTGAAGTGCAACAAAAATTCATTGGAGCAAAATGAGCATGGCGAACAAGGTTCTAGAACTCATCAAAGAAAGTGGCGCAAAATGGGTCGATTTTCGCTTTACTGATACTAAGGGTAAAGAGCAACATGTGACTTACCCAGCAGATACCATTGATGAAGATACATTCGAAGATGGTAAAATGTTTGATGGTTCTTCAATCACTGGTTGGAAAGGCATCGAAGCGTCTGACATGATTTTGCGTCCAGATGCGAATACTGCATTTCTTGACCCGTTCTTTGCTGAAGCAACTGTGGTTGTGACTTGTGATGTGATTGAGCCATCTACAGGCCAAGGCTATGACCGTGATCCACGCTCTATTGCTCGCCGTGCAGAAGAATACTTAAAATCTACAGGTATTGGTGATACTGCATTCTTTGGTCCAGAACCAGAATTCTTCGTTTTTGACGAAGTGAAATGGGAAATTGATATGTCTGGCGCGCGCCATACATTGATCGCTGAAGAAGCTGCTTGGTCAACAAACAAAGACTATGAAGGCGGAAACTCAGGTCACCGTCCACGTGTTAAAGGTGGTTACTTCCCAGTACCCCCTGTAGATTCTTCACATGATATGCGTGCAGATATGTGTGCTCGTATTGAAGATATCATGGGCCCAGGTCGTGTAGAAGTGCATCACCATGAAGTTGCATCTTGCCAGTTAGAAATTGGTGTGAGCTTCAACACAATGGTTCGTAAAGCTGACGAAGTACAACAGTTCAAATATGCTGTTTGGAACGTGGCGCACCAGTACGCTAAAACTGCAACGTTTATGCCTAAACCAATGGTTGGCGATAACGGTTCAGGTATGCATGTTCATATTTCAATTGCAAAAGATGGCAAAAACTTATTTGCTGGTGATGAATATGCTGGCTTATCAGAAATGGCTTTATATTTCATTGGTGGTGTAATTAAACATGCACGCTCATTGAATGCGATCACAAATCCTTCTACGAACTCATATAAGCGTTTAGTGCCACATTATGAAGCACCGATTATGCTTGCTTACTCAGCACGTAACCGCTCTGCATCTATTCGTATTCCTTACGTTTCTAGCCCGAAAGGCAAACGTATTGAAGCGCGTTTCCCAGATCCAATGATGAACCCGTACTTAGGTTTTGCAGCATTGTTGATGGCTGGCCTTGATGGTATCCAGAACAAGATCCATCCAGGTGAAGCTGCTGACAAAAACTTGTATGATCTTCCTCCTGAAGAAGAAGCGAAAATCCCTACAGTTGCGCATAGCCTAGATATGGCGCTTGAAGCACTTCAAGCGGATCACGACTACCTACTTAAAGGTGGCGTATTCACTAAAGATATGCTTGATGCTTATATCGAAGTGAAAACTGAAGAAGTTCGTCGCTTAAATACGACTACTCACCCAGTTGAATTTGATATGTACTACAGCTTGTAATTCTTTTTAGAATTTAAGTGAGAAAAAACCCGCCAAGTGCGGGTTTTTTTGTATGATCTATTTTTAGATCATTTGTGAATGTTGATATGGCACAACGTAAAAAGCATATTGGATTTTTCCCTTGGATTGATCCGAAAGATCAAGAAAAAGGGTTTAAACTCAATTTTTCTGAAGTGACCTATATTGAAGTAGCAAGAACGCTTGAAGGTTATAAGCAAGCGCAATTTGTTGCATTAAAAAATCCTGAATTGGCATTGGATTACCCGTATCCTGAAATATTTTATTTAAGTGCTGAAGGTTTAATCTTGGTGAAAACGCCTCAAGGTAAATTTGAAGTGATTGCTAAAACAGATAATGCTTGAATCATGAGATTTGATCTGAACTTTTTTAACGATATATGACTTAAATTTAAGTTAAACTTCTCACAATTTTAAAAAATGAGCATTGAGCGTATGCGGAACAAGCGGGCAAGTATGATCCAGGCTAAATCTATTCCTATAGCCTTGAAACCATGGTTGTATGCTTCAGGTTCTTTAACACAACAGTTAACTGATATTGCAGGTGGTGTATTTAAAGTACAACCCATTCAAGAACATTATCAAAGAATGTCCAAAATCGACAGTCAATGGATGTCCATGCCGTCACAGCATACCTCTTGGGTTCGAGAGAGTTTTCTGTACGGGTGTGATGATCAGCCTTGGGTTAAAGCCAAAAGTATTTTCCCTATTTTAAGTATTCATGGCAAAGCTCGATTATTTAAACATATTGGTAAAAAGCCCATCGGTCGATATCTATTTCAACGTACCAATCCTGTCTGTGAAAGACGAGTTTTAAAACTTCAAGACGGTTGGACGCGTCAAAGTTGCTATACTTGGCATGGTTGTAAATTTATTGTGCAAGAAACATTTTTACCTGCATTTGAACAATATTTACAGCAACAGAATATTTCAAAATAGCGTATTGAAGGATTGGTCATGGCAATAGCGCAACATCCCACTTGGCAACAACGACTAGAGGCTTATTATTACTTATGCCGTTTTGATAAGCCGATTGGTACAGAATTGGTTTTTTGGCCGACCATGTGGGCACTGTGGATTGCAGCGAAGGGAATACCACCTATTGCAATTTTGATTCCAATGATTTTGGGCACTATTTTCATGCGCGCGGCTGGATGTGCGATTAATGATTTTGCGGATCGTAAAGTGGATGGCGCAGTGGAACGTACTAAAAATCGTCCGCTTGCAACAGGAATTATTAGTGCGAAAGAAGCAATTTTTGTTTTTTTAACGTTAGTAGCTGCCAGTGCTGTGATGTTGCTTTTTCTGCCAATTGAAACATTCTATTGGTCGTTTGGTGCACTGTTTTTAGCATTTATTTATCCGTTTATGAAACGTTATACTCATCTTCCTCAGGTTTTTTTGGGGGCTGCATTTTCATGGTCAATTCCCATGGGATACACAGCGATGGGGGTCACACCTGATTTAACGTGTTGGTTATTTTATTTTGGAAATCTGGCTTGGACAGTGGCTTATGATACTCAATATGCTATCACTGACCGTGAGTATGATTTAAAAATTGGGGTGAAATCGACAGCGATTTTGTTTGGTCGTTACGATATTCAAATTATTTCAATTTTACAGTTACTAAGTATGTTGCTGATAGGTGGTGCACTCTATTTAGAAAATATATTAATACCTTTTGGCTTGATTGCATTATTGGTCGTTAGTGCTGATTTCATTTATCAATGGACACGCACGAAAGAACGTAATCCAGAACAATGCTTCTGGGCATTTCGACATAACCGTTGGGTGGGTTTGATCATCTTTTTAGGCATTTTTGTGGCGCTGTATTAAGACATAAATGTTTAAAATAGAAAAGAGAGATGAATTGATCTAATTAAGCTATCTATTTTATGAGTCAGCTTTCAACCACGCTTTATGTATAGTTTGAATATATAAGATGTATGATCGTTCAAATGATGATGAATATGATTGAGCTTTTTATAGCCGTAATCTAATCGATATCAAAATGATTGAAATGCAATGTGATGCTTTTTAAATATTTAAAACAAAATGTGATTATTATTAAATAATTATGTGATTTTGTGAAAATACAATTGTATTTTAATTTGAGATAATGATGTAAAAGTAGAGTTATTATTCTAATTGTGTTTTTATTGTCATGTGCCTCATGAGGAGGCATAGATAGAATGATTAGGATGATATTGTGAATCAATTATTTAAAAAAACATTGCTTGTTTTGTGCTGTAGCTCTGCATTATTCATAACGGCTTGTAATGATAGTGACAATGACCACGATAATTTTGTAGCACCAGAAAAATTCTTCGTTTCTGAATTACCTTATAAGTTTGATAAGCCAGAAGGTGCTTCTGCAGATCCAATTCAGGTCATGACCTATAATATGACCAATGTTCAAGGTAAAAAAGCCACAGCAACTGCCATGGTTATTTTCCCTCAGACAGCACAGCCACAGGATGGTTACCGTGTTGTTGTATGGGAGCACGGTACTTTAGGAAATGCTGACAATTGTGCACCAACCAATAATATTCAGGGTGCACGCTTTAAAGATCCTTTAGCAAAAAGTTTGCTAGAAGCAGGCTATGTAATTGTTGCACCTGACTATGAAGGCATGGGGACTAAAGGGATTCATCCGTATTTACATTTAGAGAGTGAAGCTAAATCTGCGATTTATGCAGTTAAAGCGGCTCAGGAGCGTTACGGCAGTAAATTAAACAAACAGTGGATGTCTGCAGGACAATCACAGGGCGGGCAAGCATCTCTTGGAACTGCTGAATTTGCAAATTCAGATGTAAATTATAAAGGCGCAGTTGCTGGGGCACCTGCTTCAAGTTTAGATACAATTATCTTTAAGGTCGCACCAGCTGCATTAAAACAAGCTGAAGCGTTAGAAATTGCAGCAGGGAAAACCTTAGCAGAGAGAGCAACCGCAGGTTCTATTGGTGCTTATGCAACTCTATTAAGTTATGCTGCATTTGCTGGAGTGGGTATTAAAGCGGTAGATCCTTCATTTGAGTATCGTGATATTTTCCTTGATCAGCGATCTAAGTTAATTGCTGAAAAAGCAGAAGGCTCGACAGGTGAAAATGGTTTATGTTTAGATAGTCCAGATGCTAAAAATTTGCCTGAACAAAGCATTCGCTACTTATTTACAATGGATATTGTTAAATTTTTAACTGAAAACCCTGGTAAATCAGTATTAGATTACCCAGGCTTGGATGAAGTTAAGTTCTATCAACTTCCTCAAATTGCTCAATTTATTAAGAATAGTCAGCCTGGAACAAAAAAATTGGATAAGCCAGTTTTAATTATTCAGGGAACAGCGGATATGAGCGTTCCATATCCTGTGACAGAAGCACTTGTGAAAAAATTGAAGGATGATTTAAAGTCTCCTGATATTACTTTCCTTCCTGTAAAAGACGCGTCACATACAGCAGCAATTGTTCAGAAAAATCCTGAATTGCTTGCCTTTATTCAAAAGCATATGCCAGCGAAATAAACTTTAACTTCGGTTAAGTAAAGATATTCCTATCTTGCCATATATGATGTATCAAAATTCATATCATTGATTGGCAGATGGGAATATATAGCGGACTTAAAATCTATTTTTGCTGTAAATAATGACTGGATACTTTAACGTAATTTTGTGCTGAGTACGGTAAAAAGGCTTTTTCTTTGTCGGTTAATGGGCGAACTTTTTGAACAGGGCTACCCACATATAAGAAACCACTTTCAAGACGTTTGCGTGGGGGTACTAAAGAGCCAGCACCTATCATCACATCGTCTTCAATAATCACATCATCCAAAACAATGGTATTAATTCCAACGAGAACACGATTGCCAATTGTACAACCATGTAACGTAACATGATGTCCAATGGTGACATCTTCGCCAATAATTAACGGAGAACCTTCAGGTTTACTGTCATTTTTATGACTGACATGTAACATGGCATGATCTTGTACATTTGAATTTCGACCAATGCGAATAAAATTGACATCACCACGAATCACGGCAAAAGGCCAAACCGACACATTTTCAGCCAAAATAACATCACCAATCACTACAGATAATTCATCGATATAGCAGGTTGAGTCAATTTTAGGGTGAGTGTCTAAGTAAGGGCGAATATTCTTTTTCATGCGTAGCATCCATGTTCTAAATAAAAGTAAATTATCATAAAAAAACGTCCATATTAGATATATGAACGCTTCTTTTTATTCGTCAAGTTTTGAAGTAATTAATATACTTCAATGATCAATACTTAGAACAAGTTGCTAAAAAATTGCTTGATATGATCAAACATACGAGAGAAAAAGCCTGCTTCTTCAACTGCTTTTAATGCAACTAATGGTTTTTCAGCAATCACTTTACCATCTAAAGTCGCTGTTAATTTACCAACCACTTGACCTTGTTTTAATGGTGCTTTGAGGTTTGGTTGTACTGTAATTTGCGTTTTAATGGCATTTGCCTGACCTTTAGGCATCGTGACATTAAAGTTTTCAGCTAAACCAATTTGTACCGTATTTTCTTTTCCAAAGTAAACTTTAGCTTTTGCTAAAACTTGGTTTGCAGGTTGAACACTGATGGTTTCAAAATTTGAATAACCCCAAGCCAATAATGATCGTGTTTGGTTTGCACGTTCATTCATAGATGGTGCACCAAAAATTACCGAGATTAAGCGTAGTGGACCACGTTTAGCAGAAGTGGTTAAGCAGAATCCAGCTTCATCGGTATGACCTGTTTTTAAACCATCAACACTTGGATCAGTATAAAGCAAGGCATTACGGTTACCTTGTTTAATACCGTTGAAAGTAAACTCTTTTTCAGAATAGATCGGATAATATTTTGAGCTGTCATGAATGATATGTTTTGCAAGTGTTGCCATATCTTTTGCTGTTGAATAATGTCCCTCAGCAGGCATGCCTGTTGAGTTAATAAAATTAGTATTAGTCATGCCAATTTTTTTGGCTTCTTGGTTCATTGCATAAGCGAAAGAACCTTCGTTACCCGAAATGTGTTCAGCCATGGCTTTAGATGCATCATTACCAGACTGAATGATAATGCCACGTAACATTTCCAAAACAGTAGCATTGCCATTTAAAGGAACATACATACATGATTCTGTACTGCTACCTTTACACCATGCTGACTCATTCATGCGAACTTTTTCGTTTTCAGTCAGTTCACCTTTCAATAGTTTTTGTTCAATGATGAAACTGGTCATCATTTTTGTCATGGATGCAGGGGCTAACTTCTCATTTTCATTTTTAGATGCCAGTATCTGTCCAGTTTCATAATCCATTAAAACATAAGATTTGTTATTTAATTCTGGTGGTGTGGACAGAACTGTTGCTGCGTAAGTAAAAGAGGGTAATAGTAGTAATGCAGCAAAGGCGCTTTTACGGGTCATTCTGGTCAGTTCCAATCATTATAAGAGCACAAACGAGCTTGGTATTCTAGGACAAAGCAAAGCCGACTTCTATGGGGTAAATCGGCTTATTTTCTATGAATTGTAACTAATTCATTGGCTAAAGCACTTATGAATTAAAATTGGTTACATCCTGACAGATTTGGATGTTATCGGCATCGCTTGCTTTTTTAGCATCATTGCGTGCTTCATCAAGCGCAGCTTTAAATTTATCTTGCTGTACGATGGTATTTAAAGCAGCAACTGGTTTTTTTTCATTTGGTAAATACGCTTTGACTAGTTTTGCATAACCTTGATCAAACTGATCACCAGCTTGGTCTAATGTTGGGCAAACTTCAGATAAAACAAAAATAGCAGCCAATTCTTCATTGGTCACGTTGGCTTGTGTGACATCAATATTTTCATCAGCAGCATGGGTTTGACTCAGCACAGAACCCAGCAAAAGAATAGTAAGAGAACAGCGTTTAATTAACTTCGAATTCATGAATATCTCAATTTTTGCAGTTGAACGTATTTGAGTAGTTTAACGTGATGTTTTATATAGCCTAATAGAAAAGCATAGAAAAAACATAGAGAAAATGTATTGAAGATGTAGGCGTGAAGCCTTTTGGGGTTAAGCACTATCTATTTGATGGAAAATTGACTTTTTATTGAGGATTTATTTTGAGCATCCTTGCTCACAGTTCTAACAGTAATCAGTGTAATCTTACATATTCAATAAGTCTTCACATGCTGATTTTTGTTCTGCTGTATCTACTGCTATCGCATCTGCTTTAGCTTCTTTGAAAATAGTTTGGTATTCAGCATCTTGTTTGAGTTGTTCAAGAGTGATTGATGGATTATGTAACTCTTTTAGAAAAGTGTGTGTCATGCTATTAAGCGAAGATAAAATTTTAGGATTATTTGCGGTTAAAGCAGGGCAAACCTCAATGAGAACCTGAGTTGCTGCAATATCTTCTTTTATAATGCTATCTGATTCTTCAGCTGTAAGTCCTGAGTCTGCAAAAGATGATTGAGCGAAAATTGTGAAAAGCGTTGATAAAAGTATAAATTTAAGTGAACGTATTGGCATGATTTTTTCCAAAAAATTTCTGTAAATTCAGCGTGTTCAATATATATAATTTACTAACAAGTTGAAACAAAATCACCTGAGCAGTCACGTGAAAAAGACTCGCTCTGTAATACAATAGGATGAAATGTGAATATTTTAATAGCTAATGATGATGGTGTTTTTGCCCCTGGGATCCAAGCCCTTGCACGAGCATTAAAACCACTTGGTCGAGTGATTGTAGTTGCGCCAGAAAGTGAGCGTAGTGGCTTTTCAAGTGCATTGACACTTGATCGTCCTTTGCGTCCTATTCAGGTTGCACCTGATATGTGGGCAGTTAATGGCACACCTGCAGATTGCGTTTATTTATCAATGAATGGACTCTTTGATTTTGAATTCGATCTTGTCGTTAGTGGAATTAACAGTGGGGCAAACTTGGGCGATGATGTATTGTACTCAGGAACAGTGGGTGCAGCATTTGAGGGTCGTCTCATGAAGCAAGCTGCGATTGCTGTTTCATTGGCGGGTAGTAATGTTCGAAGTTATGAAAGCCCAGATGATTATGCACAAGCAGCAAAGTGGGTACATGATTTCATTGCACGTGGATTACCACAGTTACCTGCTCGACATATTTTGAATATTAATATTCCTGATGTTGCCGAAATACAAGGTCAACAAATTACTTACCAAGGTCGTCGAATTCAATCTAAACCGATCAGTAGTCATGTTGATCCTAGAGGACGTCAAGTCTATTGGATTGGGCTTGCAGGTGAAGCAGTGACAGATCCAGCAAAAAGTAATCTTGGCATACAATCTGACTTTTTTGCTGTAGCAAATGGCTTTGTCAGTATTACCCCAATTCAGATGGATGCGACCAATTACAGCATTTTGACTGATTTACAAGCCCAATTTATATAGCTTTAACGTATTAAGAAGACATAATTCATCATATTACAATGTTGTTGCATCATCATCGTGCAAGATCTACACGGATTTTTCACATTTGAACAATGCGTCACCTGAAAGATACGATCAGTCACAAAAGCACTGAATGATTGATGCTACCTTATGTTATAAGTTTGTGAAAATACGGGGTTGTACGCCGTATTTTGAGCATTTTTTGCTACTCTTAATTGCATTTATAGCTGTATTTAAATTTTAAAACTTAAACTAGGAGAGGGACGTCGATGTTTATGGCAGGATCACAGCAGTTTTTATCTAAACCACAGGTATGGGTTAAGACCATTTTTTTATCGGCTGCTTTGACTTCAACTGTATTGATTACAGGCTGTGCTTCAAAGCCACAAATCAATAATCCTGTCCGTTATGCCAATGCACCCGAATATTATACCGTTCGTTCGGGAGATACCTTAAGTGCGATTGCTGCCCGTTATGGTTTAGATTATTTAAGTATTGCCAATATGAATGATATTGCTGAGCCTTATCGTATTTATGTCAATCAATCGCTGCGTTTGAAAAAATCAGGCAATTATCGTGATAATCGTTCTACGACGCAGGCATTGAGCAGCAATGAACCTCAAATTCAACGTCAGACCATTAGTATTCCTGCACCAAATAAAACACCTACGCCACAACAGCAAACAGTACAGACTACACCAAATAATACCATTAAAAATAATTCGGTAACTCAACCTGCGCCTGTCGTGAGTGTAACCAATTTACGTTGGGTTAAACCTTCAACTGGGCGAGTGCTTGAAAACTTTAATTTAACAAAAAATGTTAAGGGTATTCGCTTCGGTGGCAATGTCGGTGATCCGATTGTAGCAGCCGCCAATGGACAAGTGGTGTATGCCGCAGATGGTTTGAAAGAATATGGCAATTTAGTACTCATTAAACACATAGATGGTTACATTACTGCCTATGCGCATAACAGTAAGATGTTGGTGAAAAGTGGTGACAATGTTGTTGCTGGTCAGAAGATCGCAGAGATGGGTTCGAGTGGTACAACACAAACGATGTTGGAGTTTCAAGTTCGTTTAGATGGCAAGCCAATTAACCCTGCAAATATTTTACCGATTAATTAAAGATATTTAATGCAATGTGTAGATTTCTTCGTATAATACAATGAGTTGCTAGATAAAAAAATGTGAAGCAGCGCATGATTTCAGAGGGAAATTTATGTTAGATCAACTTCGAGCAATGGGCGTATTTGCCTGCGTTGTTGAAAAAAGTTCTTTTAGTGGTGCAGCCCGTGATTTGGGTATTACTACGAGTGCTGTCAGTCAGCAAGTTCGTTCGTTGGAAAATGAGATGGAAGTTACACTTCTGCACCGTTCTACACGAAAACTCAGTTTGACTGAAGCAGGACAAGCCTTTTTTCACAGTTGTCAGGAAATGTTAGCCGCAGCAGAACGTGGAAAAATCCGTTTAAATGAGTTGAGAGACGATTTAGTCGGTGATTTACGTATTGCCACAACGCCAGAGCTAGGAGCAACTCATGTTGTTCCTGCACTATCCCATTGGATGTCTGCACACCGTGGCCTGATGGTTCACTTTGAAGCAGACAATCATTTTATTGATCTGATTCAAGAACGAATTGATATAGCAATTCGTATGTGTTCGAAAGTCGATGAGTCAAATAATGTTAGCAGTGTACCATTAGCCCGTGTTGATCAGGTTTTGGTTGCATCACCAAGTTATTTAAACCAAACATCGCCAATTTCGCGCCCAGAAGATTTGCAAAATCATGATTTGATTCCAATCAATATTATGAAGAACTATCAACATTTTTCATTTCAGCATGGTGCAACGGGTGAAGTTGTTTATCTTGAAATGAAGAATCGTGTACAAACCAATAATGTCTTTGTTGCAAAATCACTGTGTCAAAACGGTCATGGCATTGCACGCATTCTTTATTTGGATGTACAAAAAGAACTCATCAATGGAACATTGGTTGAAGTGTTACCGGAATGGAAACTCCCGACATTTACACTCAATGCTATGATGCTAAAACGTGAACAGCAACCGATGAAAATTCATCGTTGCCTTGATGCATTAAAACAATATTTTTGCCAATTACCTGGTGGCAGAATATACCAAGAAGCATCTTAAAAAGATCGATTGAATAAAAAAGCCGCTTGTTAAGCGGCTTTTTTACATCTGAAGGAAAACGATATAATTGATTAAGCCAAGTAGTTTTTAATTGCAGGAACAAGACGTTGTAACAAATCATCTGCTTGTTCATGTGTCATATTGAGTGCAGGAAGCAAACGCACGACATTGCCAGAAGTAACATTAATAATCAGTTTATGTTCATCACGTGCAATATTGACTAAGTCGCCACAGTCTTTCGGTAATTCGATACCAATCATCATACCGAAGCCACGGACAATCACATTGAGATCAGTAAGTTGCATGCGGAATTGATCGACTAAATATGTACCAATTTCGGCAGCATTTTCAACAATATTTTCTTTTTGAATCAGATCAAGCACAGTGTAAACAACGCGTGAACCTAGGTGAGTACCGCTATATGTTGAGCCATGATTACCTGCGGTTAATACACCAACACCACGACCTTGAGTCATTACTGCACCAATAGGAAAGCCATTACCTAAACCTTTAGCAGTGGTCATCACATCAGGAATAATATTGGTGTGCTGATAAGCAAAATATTTTCCTGTACGACCATTACCAGTTTGAACTTCATCAAGCATCATTAACCAATTATGTTGATTACAAATATGACGAATTTCTTCTAAGTAGCTAAATCCTTGAGGTGCGGTATTCACACCACCTTCACCTTGGATTGGCTCAACTAAAATTGCCACGATGTCAGGATGGTTGATGGCTGCTTCTTCAATCGCCTCGATGTCACCAAAAGGTACACGAATAAAGCCTTCGACCAATGGACCAAAACCTTCTTGAACTTTTTTATTTCCTGTTGCAGACAATGTTGCCATTGTACGACCATGGAAAGAACGGTCAGCAACAATGATTTTAGGACTTGCTACACCTTGTAAATGACCAAATTTACGGGCAATTTTAATTGCACCTTCATTTGATTCTGCACCACTGTTTGAGAAGAAAATTTCTTCCATACCTGAAACTTCAGCAAGTTTTTGTGCTGCAGCTGTTTGCCAATTTACTTCGTAAATATTGCTTGTATGAATGAGTGTTGCCGCTTGTTCTGCAATGGCTTGAGCGATCACAGGATGTGCATGCCCTAGACCACATACAGCAATTCCTGTAAGTGCATCTAAATATTCAGTGTCATCTTCAGTGTAAAGATAAGAACCGCTGCCTCGGACAAAGCTGATCGGTTGGCGGCTAAATACCGGCATTAAATGCGATGGTTGATCAGGTTGTACCGGAGCGAGGGTAATGTTATTCATGACTAACTCTTATCTGTTAGGAAGGAAATAGGGGGAAGTTTATATAAGCAAAATACGGTACAGATTTAAAGCCCAAATGTAAATTAAATTGGAAATAATCATCTTGGCGTACTCTTTATGGTGGATTTAGGTATAATGCACGCAGAATGAGTTGAGGATTTATCAATGACTGAACAAGCACGTGATACAGAAGCGTTAATTCGCGATCAGATTGCTAAACATGCTGTACTTCTTTATATGAAAGGCACACCACAATTTCCACAATGTGGTTTCTCTGCACGTGCAGTCGAAGCACTTAGCCAAATTGGTCGTCCTTTTGCTTATGTAAATATTTTGGAAAATCAAGATATTCGTGCACTTTTGCCACAAATTGCAAATTGGCCAACATTTCCACAATTGTGGATCAATGGTGAATTAATCGGTGGTAGCGATATCATGCTTGAAATGTTCCAAAATGGTGAATTAAAGCCATTGGTTGAGCAATACAGCGCAGCACCAGAAGCTTAATTTAACCTTCTGATGTTCAAAAAGCACCTTATGGTGCTTTTTTTATGTGTAATAAAAATGTAGAAATAGCTTAAAAAATTCAAAATGAAGATCAAAAATAAGCCCAATACGACATATAAAAACAGCGCTGAAAAATTCAACGCTGTTTTTAAAATGGTTCAAGGTAACATCATGAATCGACTACTTTAATCTACCAAAGCTTCAGCCACCGCATCTTGAGGTGTTTCACAGATGATCGGTACTTCTATTTTTTCAATCTTTTTATTTTTTTTCTGTTTCTTTTTTTTCTTTTTCTTCTTCGATTTTATGCTGATGTCTAAACCATCTTCAAGCGCTTGCCAATATTCGAGTTGTGCCATAACCACTGAATAGATAGAACCTTTGGTATAACGACCTTTCTTGTCGAGCTTACCAACAGGGCGTGCCATTAAAATTTCAAAAGCTTGATCAATGGTATCAATCGCATGAATGTGGAATTGACCATCAGCCACAGCTTCAATGACATCTTGGCGGAGCATCAAATGTTGCATGTTTTGACGAGGAATAATAACGCCTTGTTTACCAGTCAAACCTTGCAATTTACATGCATCAAAGAAGCCTTCAATTTTAGCATTCACTCCACCAATGGGTTGAACTTGACCAAGTTGGTTCATTGAACCTGTAATCGCCCAAGATTGATCAATCGGTAGTTGACTGATTGCCGAAATAAGCGCAGATAGTTCAGCGACCGTTGCACTATCACCATCAACCTGACCATAGCTTTGCTCGAAAGCAAGCGCGGCTGAGAAGTGCAGAATTTGCTCACGACCAAAATGTGCTTTGAGAAAGCTCGACATGAGCAACACGCCTTTGGCATGTAAAGAACCACCAAGTTCAACACTGCGCTCAATATCGAGAATATCGCCACCACCTTGATAAACTGAAGCGGTTAAGCGTGAAGGTAGACCAAACTCGACATCGGCATATTGAATAACCGAAAGTGCGTTGATCTGACCTAAACGATGCCCACGTGTTTCAATAAGTTGTGTGCCACGAGATAAATCTTGCCAATACAATTCACGTAAATAACCTAGACGATATTGACGATGTTTCAATGCAGTATTGATATGCTGCGCTGTCACCATTTTTTCATCAGATTGCAGTGCATGGTGATGTGATTCACGAATCAGATCACCCAAAGTCAAAGCATGTAATGACAATGAACTTTGATCTTCAGCTTGACGACTAGAATCGGTAAGTAGTGCAGACAGGGCAGAACGGTCAAAAGGCAACAGTTTGTCTTGTTGAACATAATCGGCAATGAGCTGCATATAAGCTTGTTCATTTTCTTCATTGCGTTGTAAGGTATCTGTAAAATCAGCACGGATTTTAAACACGCTACCGAGTTCAGGTTCAACCTCTAAAATTTCATAATAAACTTCAGGTTCAGCCAATAAAACCACTTTTACATTCAGTGGAATAGACGCAGGCTCAATTGAAATGCTGCCTGTGAGCGTGATCATGTGCTCAAGAGATGATAATTTTAATTGCCCCGATTTAAGCGCACGTTTTAACCCTTGCCAAGCATACGGTTGCTCAAGCAGTTGTTCTGCTTCAAGCATTAAAAAACCACCATTGGCTTGATGCAATACACCCGGACGAATTAGGGTGAAATCGGTGGTAATCGTACCATTTTGCGTCAATTGTTCAACATGACCCAACAAGTTGTAATGTGTCGGGAAATCTTCAAAAATAACAGGTGCACCAGCATTAGGTTTATTGCTAATGACGACATTGGCTTGATAGCGTGAAGGTACGCTGTTGAATAATGCAGGTGCAAATTCATCACTTTCACTATCAATCACATTTTCAACATTATCAATAATATCTTGTGCATACTGTTTGAGATATAGCTCTAAGCCATCAGTATCAAATTTATTTAAAATGGCTTCCATACGAGGAATAATGACTTGTTTACCAATATCTCGATTCAGTTCCGAAACTTGATCTCGTGCATCATCCTCTAAATCGCCTAATTGTAAACCTAGACGTTCGAGCTTTTTATCCATATAGCGGATATTGGCTGCAATTTCGGTGCGCTCTTTACTGGTCAATGCATTCATGTCTTCTTGCGACATTTCCTGCATTTTGTCATCTTTATAATGCGTGGGAATAAACACATGCTCATCATGGCGATTGATCAGTTTAAGATCAAACTCTTCGCCTTCACGAGTCAATTCAGCCAAAGCATGTTGTTGTTCATTACCAGTGATTTGGCGAATACGTTCAATTTGATTGTGATAGGTTTCCGCACTAAAGCGTCGTTCAAGCTGTTTTAAAATGGTTTGCCATGTTTGATGTAGTAATGTTGCAAATTTACTACCTTGACCTGCGGGAAAGCGTAGAGTAATGGGTTGGCGAGCATTTTTAAAATTATTGACATATACCCAATCGTCAGGCGTCGGCATAGACTTGGCATGTTGTTGAAGTAAACGCTTGATCATAGTGCGTTTACCAAGTCCGGCTGTTCCGACAGCAAAAATATTGTAGCCTGAATAAGGCAAGGCAATACCAGCTTCTACTGAAGCTTTAGCACGATCTTGACCTAAAAAATTATTCAGTGGTTTAATTCGTTTAGTTGAACTTGGAACACGAGGTAAATTTAACAGGTGCGTCAGTTGTTCTGGTTTTAGTGCAGTCTGCATTAAGGTTTGTTGTATATCCGTCTGGTCAAAAGCAGTTGGAAGTAAATTTGGACTTTGGAGTGCTGTCGTTGTAATCGTCGTATTTGAAACAGGGGTTGAGCTCATTTGATCATGTTTCTGGGTCACAGGTGAAATCCAAAACTGCTAAAGGTTGAAAGTTTAAAGGTATACAGTATTGGGCGTAAATATCAAGCAGATTCAAATCAAATATCTGGATTTCAGCAATGCAGTAGCATAAAAACCATTGAAACTAATGTGATTAAGCGGTTGAATAGCGATATTTCTTTTTGCAGAAAACAATAAACGTATGTCTACGCAAAACTCAGCACAAAATGCGTCACCACCATCGGGGTGGAAGTCCGCCTTTATGGCATTTATGGATCGCCGTGCTCTCATTATGTTATTTCTTGGTTTTTCAGCCGGGATACCCATTTTATTGATCTTTTCAAGCCTATCTTTATGGCTTGGTGAAGCCGGTATTGAAAAAAGTGCAGTAACTTTTTTCAGTTGGGCAGCTTTGGGATATTCCTTTAAATTTGTTTGGGCACCATTGATTGATGAAATTCCTGTGCCTTATCTAACCAAAAAATTGGGACGGCGTAGAGCTTGGCTTCTCATTGCACAAATTTTGATTATTTGTGCAATTTCGATTATGGCTTTTTCAGATCCGTCACTTGGGCAGAGCTATTTGTATCAAATGGCAGTCGGTGCTGTATTACTTGGTTTTTCAGCGGCAACGCAAGATATCGTGATTGATGCTTATCGTATTGAATTGGCTGAAACGGAAATGCAAACCGTATTGGCTTCGACCTACAACGCAGGCTATCGTATCGGGATGATTGTTGCAGGTGCGGGCGCACTTTTTCTTGCCGCATCGCTTGGAACATCAAAAGGCAATTATATTTATGATGCATGGAAATATACTTACTTAGCGATGGCAGGTGTCATGGTAGTAGGTATTATAACCACACTGAGCATTCGTGAAGCACAAATTAATCGTGTCGATAAGCATTATAAAAATACTGATTATTATCGCTTGGTTGCTGTCTTTTTTGTTGCAGTGGTGAGTTTTGTTACAAGTTATATTTTTTCAGGTAGTTTAACGGAAGCTTTGGCAAAACAATTTGAAATCAAAGATAGCTTTTTACTCTTTGCTTTAGAGGCTGTGCGTTTTATTGGCTCAGGTGCAATAGCATTTTTTGCAGGCTATGGATTGGTGCAGGCAGGTGCCGTAAATAAGCAGATGGCCTATGACACTTGGGTCAGCCCAATTGCAGATTTCTTTAAACGCTATGGAGTGAAACTTGCTCTAGTTTTATTACTATTGATAGGTTTCTATCGTATTTCAGACATTATTGCTGGGGTAATTTCCAATGTGTTTTATCAAGATTTAAATTTTACCAAAGAACAAATTGCTGAAGCCGTTAAAATTTACGGTGTAATTTTCAGTCTTGTTGGTGGATTTTTAGGAGGCTTACTTGCACAACGCATGAACATTATGAAATTGATGTTTATTGGCGCAGTGTTGGCAAGCTCAACCAATCTGATTTTTATTGGTTTGGTCAAATCGGGACAGCCTTTAGCACCTGTCGATATTCAAGTCGGTTCACAACAGTTTACAGCACAGCCTGATGAAGTAGGTGCGTGGAAAGTTGCTGTACCTGCTCAGCTTCTTTCAGAAAATCAGCACATTTCAGTCAAAGCACAATTTGCCGATCAGTCAGAGCAGATTGAAGTTCAAGCACCCTATTTGGTTGAAAACGGTCATGCACAGATTCAACTTTTACCTATAACAGGTGATAGCAAATTAACTACACAAGAGCTGAAGCAAAGTGTGGTAGTCAAAGGGCAAATTCTAGGTGTGAAAGATACCGATTTAAATGTAGATCAACCTGTACTTGTCAGCCTTGATGGTCAAACATTTAATACCAAACTTGATAAAACAGGGATGTTTACTGCGATTGTTGATGCGGATGCTTTGCAAAAATCAGAAAGTAAAAGTATTGAAGCACGTTTGAATTTTGTTCAGTCAGAGCCCTTGGTTGCTGTTACACATGGTTATCTGATAAGTGATGTTGAACCACAGTTAAATGTTAATATTGAACCTATTGCGGTGGTTAATATAAACTCAAATACAGCATCAGTTGACATGGTTGAACTGAAAGGTAAGGTTATTGAGAAATATAGTTCCGCTTGGCTATACTTTGCAATTATTGTCGATAATTTGGCTTCAGGTTTGGCGGGAGCCGCATTTATTGCTTTCCTTTCAAGCTTGACAAGCGTGTCATTTACTGCAGTTCAGTACGCCATTTTTAGTTCGCTCATGACTTTAACTCCTAAAATTTTAGGTGGATATTCAGGTACAATTGTCAGCAATATTGGATATCCAAAATTCTTTTTGATGACGACTTTAATTGGTATTCCAATTTTAATTCTTGTGGTCTGGGTTGGAAAACTATTAGGTGAACATCAAAAAACCATTCAAAATGAAAAAGGTGAATCATAATGCGCATGTTACATACCATGCTACGTGTAGGCAATTTAGAACAGTCTTTGGCGTTCTATACTGAAGTTCTCGGTATGACTTTATTACGTAAACGTGACTATGAAGAAGGGCGTTTTACTCTTGCTTTTGTTGGCTATGGCGATGAAGAAAATAATACGGTACTTGAGTTAACGCATAATTGGGACACAAGTAGTTATGAGTTGGGTAATGCCTATGGTCATATCGCGATAGCTGTTGATGATGCTTACAAAGCGTGTGAAGACATAAAAGCACGTGGTGGTAATGTTGTTCGTGAAGCAGGACCAATGAAAGGTGGTGTGACGGTTATTGCATTTGTTGAAGACCCAGATGGTTATAAAATCGAGTTGATTCAGCAAGATCAAGATGCGAGAAACAATTAAGTTAAACGTGGAATGTTTAAAATAAATAATGAACATTTTCCTCATAATATGACTTAATCAAGTAAGCTCGGTAAGATGGTTATTTATCTTTAGGTAAAAATCATTTTACTGAGCTTTTTTATATGTATTTGAAAAGTTCAGCATAGATTTTTTATCACTGACAGGATGTTGAATATGAATATATTAAAAATATTAGCATTGGATCGTTTTACGATACTACTTATCGTCATGGTTGCTTTAGCTTCATTTTTTCCTGTGCAAGGGCAAAGTGCAAGCATATTTGGTCAGATCACCACCATTGCGATTGCGATTTTATTCTTTTTGCATGGTGCTAAACTTTCACGTGAAGCGATTGTGCAAGGCATTATGCATTGGCGTTTACATGGCGTTGTCTTTGCTTTTACTTTTTTAATTTTTCCAATCTTAGGTCTACTTGCAAAACCATTTTTGCTACCTTTACTTGGACAACAGTTGTATTGGGGCTTTCTGTTTATGTGCTTCTTGCCATCAACAGTACAATCCTCCATTGCCTTTACTTCAGTTGCAAAAGGTAATGTTGCTGCGGCGGTGATCAGTGCATCATTTTCTAATTTGGTCGGTATGTTTATTACTCCCATTATGGTGAGTCTATTTATTTTTGGACAAACGCAGCATAACTATGATGCGACCTCATCGATCGTACAAATTGCATTACTCTTGCTTTTGCCTTTTGTTGCAGGGCAGGTGTTACGTCCTTATGTTTTTCCATATATGCAAAAAGTTCCCAGCATTGTGAAAGCCTTTGATCAAGGCACCATTTTGATGGTGGTTTATGGAGCATTTAGTGGTGCTGTCGTAGCAGGCTTGTGGAATCAAGTGAGTGGGATGACTTTGTTTATTCTTACAGTCGTTTGTTCAGTGTTTTTAACTATTGTCATGCTTTTGGCTTGGTATATTCCACGTTGGTTAGGCTTTAGTGTACCTGATCAAAAAGCGGTATTTTTTTGCGGTTCTAAAAAGACTTTAGCGAGTGGCGTACCGATGGCGCAGATTCTATTTGCAGGGCAACCTCTTGGCATGATTGTTTTGCCGATTATGATTTTTCACCAAATTCAACTGATGGTCTGTGGGATCATCGCCAATTATTGGGCGAATCAAAAGTCGGTTGACGTTGTGGAAGAATTGAAAGCCGAATAATTCGCTTATTACATTATTTTGAAGTATAATGTTGCCCACTTGTTGTGCTTAGCTCTGACGCTTATAGTCTCGGTGGGCTCAAAAGAAATGGTCTGTTGTGGTGTTGATCTGCGGGTTTATTGGAAAAATTTATTTTAAAATAAACTGCTTATTTCCTCATTTTGAGAGTGATCAATTGCGATGACAGCGAAACCTTTCTTAACTTAGGAGAATCGTCCATGCGCGCCGATATTCACCCAAAATACGAAACTTTAGTTGCGACTTGTTCATGTGGTAACGTAATCGAAACTCGTTCTGCTCTTGGTAAAGAAACGCTTTATCTTGACGTATGTTCAGCTTGTCACCCATTCTATACTGGTAAACAGAAGAATGTTGACACTGGCGGTCGTATCGACAAGTTCAAACAACGTTTTGCTGGTATGTCACGTTCTATCAAACGCGACTAATCTGCGAAAGCAAAAAAAACGGGCATCTGCCCGTTTTTTTATGCCTAAAATAAGTGTAGAAACAATTTACGATTATCATGTGTAAAAAAACCAAGTCGAAACTTGGTTTTTTAATGTGGAAAATACTTTAATTACTGATCTTGTACATCGGTTAAATGATCCATTCTCTTTTGGAAATAATCACCTTGAATAAAGCGTACATCGACATTCCAAGCATTAGCAAAAGCATTCATATCATTCAGATTTTTGAGTAAAAATACCAATGGTTTTATCATTGTGTAATGTTGAATCATATTTTGTAGTTCTGCTAATGATTTTTCATCAGCCAACATGTCCGTATATTTTTCATCTAATGACAGTAGTGCTAAATCTGTTTGTTTTACAATAGCTTCAGTTGAAATTGTTGAACCGAAGTTACGTATAGCAATTTCTGCACCATGTTCACGTAATATATTAAATTGCTTTTGTGCTTCAATTGGACTTTTGGCAATATCTTCTTCATCAAACTGTAGAATGAGAGGATATGATAATTTACTACCCACAATGGTGATGAGTTTTGCTACTAATTCAGGGAATTGCTTATCTTGAAATAAAATATGTCGATTCAAGTTGATGATGAGTTTAGCATCAGGATATTGCGTAATAAAATTATGTAATTGTTTACATGCTTCGACCATAATCCAACGATCAAGTTTAATTGACAATTCAACATCATCATCTAATTCGACTAAACTACAGGTTTTTTTCCAATTGTTTTCATAAATGAAACCACTAGTGACTTCATAAGTATATAAGTTTGTATCTTGTTTATCATACAGTTGCTGATACTTCAGATGGATTTCACCTTTTTCTAACTTCTGTTGAATTTCTTTTAAGATTGGTGACTCACGTTGTACAGGTTCAATATTGAGCGTAGGTTGAATGATTGGTGTATTGAGCGGTTGTACATTAGGTACTGAGAGTTCTTCGTTTGAAATCAGCTCAATTGTGGTTTCTTGTAGTGTCGCTTCCAGTTGTAAGTCTGATGCAGATTCACGTTTTGGTAAAGACGTATCATAAGCCTTCGCCAATAAGCCTTCAAAATTCGCTTCGCTAAATGTTTCTAGTTGAATAGGGCTAAAACCAAGTTTGAGTTGTAAAGGGAATGTACGATTATTAATATTGAGTAATTGCTGTTTTTCTAAAGAGTTGAGTGCGGAAACTTTAGACTCAAGTGCTGTGGCAGATTCTGCTTGCATGATAATTGCGTGAAGAACGGTATTAATTTTAAAAACACGTTGTCCAGTTTGCTCTTTAATAAATGCTTTGAGTTGAGACAAATATGCTTTGGTATCAGCCCAATTTAAATGTAATATTTCGTCATCACATTTAGAAAAACTAAAAATAATTAGTGCATTGGCTGTAGCAGGTTGTTGAATCAAATGACGTTGAATCAAATGGAAGGTATCGTCTGCATTATTTGTTGGCGCTGATGCTACACTTGGTTGAGCGATTGGTGCAGTATTTGCAGTTTCTATTGCAATTTGTACCGTACCATCTTCACCTGGTAAAAACTCTATTGTAAGTGGATTTTCAGACAGTGCTTGTTCATTTTGTGTAGTAATTTCAAAACGACTAAGTTCTGTTTGCCCTTGCGTAAATTTTTTGAAACGAGTTTTGAAATCATTGAGATTCTTGGGTTTTAATACATCAAGAATCGGTAAGCCGAGAATGTCATCTTCGGATCCGATACCAAATAATTTTAAATATTCCTCATTGGCTTGTGAATGCATACCTTCTTCAAGAGTAGCTACAGCTTTCTTTTGCTCTTGAACCAATGCTTGTGCTTGCGTCTTTGCTGTATCTAAATCGCAGAGTAAGTTTTTTTGTGCTTGTAATGTTCGGCTATATGATAGTGCACGTATAGTACTGATATAAACACGTTCAGGGTGAGCAATATTGACAATGTCGTAAACACCTTTATGAATTAGGGTTTGATAATGCTCAGGCTTATAGTCTTGTGGTTTGAGTAATAGTACTGGAATATCAATTTGGGACGATGCATGAATGAGGGTAATCGCTTGTTCAAGTTTTAAATCATAAGCCTGACCAAAAATGACCAAATCCCAACAGGTATGCAATTGTTTTTCAAAGCTACTGAGGTCATCAAGCAAAATGGCATGGACGGGATGATTTTTACTTTGAAATATATTAAGAATTTCATTATATCTGATTTGGTTATCATCAATGATTAACAGTCTAGTTTCAGACAGTTTGAGTTTCTTAGATAATAATAAATTTCTCATTTCAAGGCTTCCCATACATCTTGATTATTTAGGTCATTGGATTGCTGGTGAATATATTCATCAATTAGGATTTTTTGTTCATCATTCAAAAGTTCAAAATCAAATTGAACAACACTTTGAGTAATCAGTAAAGTTTTGATTAGATAAAGTTTAATTTCCTGATCATTTAAACGAAGATGAATGGCTTGCTGTTCTTTAAAGAAGGGGAGATTGGGTAGAAGTATAGAATTGACTACCTGATCGAGTTCTTGTGTCTGAATCAACAATGCAGGGTGATAATTGACATTTGAGTGGTCAGTAGAGACTTTGACAGCACATGGGAAAATATCCTGTGCCAATATTTCAATACCAACTTCATATGTTTTATTGATGGATTGTTTGATCCAACGAACAGTTGCGCCTTTCCATTTATTTTGTGAATTTTCATTGACTAATAAAAACTCACCTGTACGTAAGCTTTTTGGTGCTTCATTTGCCCAACGAATACGATAGCCATGAATACTGATGTCTAAGACAGGAATTTGATGGATCTGCTTGGCTTCACGGTCTAGGGTTTTTATCAATTTAGGTGCACTAGAATCATTATTATTGGCAATGCTTGATTGCACATTGGACTCTGATTGAAATGCGTAATTATTTTTAAGTTGTAATGTTTCAGCAAAATTTTTCGCTTTAGATAAATAAAAATGCGCCGTTTGTAAACCAAAACATACACGTAACTGAGCAGAATACTCATAACGTTCATGTTGACGCTCAGGCGTACTGCCTAAAACATTTTGTACATGAAATTTGAGTGCAGTCGATAAATACATCTGCTCATTTTTGGACAAATATTCATTGTCTCTTTGAATAGTGATGTTGATATGTTCGAGTAGGCTTTGTGTCGAAATATATAAATTAGGTTGAAAACTTTCGTGTTGTCTGCGGTTATATACTGGTGGATGGTCTTTAGTGGTATCGACAATATAACGAGAGATAGATGATTCTCTTGGGAGTACTTGAATCATTTTTGACCAATCAAAACTACATTCATATAACGCTTGAATTTCACTTGGACGAATTTGATGAGTATTAAAAATATCGAGTAATAAGACTTGCGCATAGGCTTGTTGTATATTTTGAACAACATGATGCGTACCTTGTAATTGATTAATATTAATTAGGTATTCTTCATTTTTAATCGCCATTTCATACAGGTTGTGTGTTGTATACCATTGATTTGATAATGCAGAGCTATATAACATTTGTTGCTGAACGAGCAGTAAACAAATTTGCTCAAGAGCATAATAGGTGGCAAGCGTACGTGCTGTTTTTAGATTTTTTCGCTCATTAAACTTGAACAGCGAAAATTTTTGGTTTAAGAGCTGATGATGGCTACGATGTACAATATCAACATAGATATTGGTGAAGTAAATGCGCAAGCGAATGGTCAATTCAATAATATGTTCATTGCGATCTGAGTGAAAAAGTCCTTGATTATTAAAATGTTTTTCTAAGCTAAGCAAAACATTTTCAATAAATGGGTGTAAGACCTGAATGAGATCAAAGCGCAGGGTTTCATCACAGCGTAATGTAGATATTTCATGAACCGCAGTCATAATGGCTTCTGAGGTATCGCCCAACTGCATAATTGAGAGTTTTGAAACCCATTGACTCAGTGCTTGTACAGTTGGCTCAGCAAAGCTCAACTGATCACGACTGAGAACCGTAGTAGATTGGAAAATTTCAGAAGTTTCTTTATTTATCATTATGTTTTAACTCTTAAATTTAAAAGATTGTTACTCCATACAACGGGGTTTTATTTTGTTCTCCCGCAATTTCTCGGACAAGCTTAGGAACCAAATAGCCTGGTAAAGTCGCTAAAACCTCAGTGTAAATTTGATCAATTTTATTTGCTTCCAAATCAAAATGTTGAGCACCTTTTACTTTGTCTAAAACATGTAAATAGTACGGCATGACTCTCGCTTGAAATAATCTATGGCTCAATTCAGCTAATATTTCGGCAGAGTCATTGACGCCTTTGAGCAAAACGGATTGATTTAAAACCAAAATATCCTGTTGAACAAGATTAGCTAGTCTGCGACAAGTCAAATCATCCAATTCAGCAGGATGATTTGAGTGTACCACTAGAATAATCCGTAGCCTACTGTTTTTCAATAAGGAAACAAGCGCTTCATCGAGACGTTCTGAGATAGTCACAGGAACTCGTGAATGAATACGCAAAATTTGAATTTGATTGAGAGATTCTAGGCGTTCAAGCCATAAAGCGAGCTTTCGGTTGGATAATGTCAGTGGATCACCACCACTCAATATCACTTCATTAATATGTGGTTTGCTTAGAAGGTAATCACGAATATTAAGCCAGTCATCATTTTTAGGAAGATTTTCTTGATAAGGAAAGTGACGACGGAAACAGTATCGGCAATGAATGGCACAGGCACCTGTTAAGGTGAGTAAAAAGCGAGATTGATATTTGTGCAGTACGCCAGGAAGTTGATTAGCTTGTTCCTCACCTAGAGGGTCTGTGATAAATTCGATATGTTCTTCTAATTCGAGATGGTGTGGTAAAACTTGCAATAATAAGGGATCGAGAGGATTACCAATTTGCATTTTACTGACAAAAGCACGAGGGACACGTAATTTGAATTGTTCAGAAGCGAGCAATGCTCCCGAAAGTAAATCTTGTTCAGAAAGATTTAAGAGTTCGAGCAGTTCAGTCGGAGAGGTGATTAAATCGCTCATTTGCGATTGCCAATTTTGCTCTTGGTATATAAAGTTTGTCATGCCACGTTTGAATAAAATAATTAATTAATCGGTTTGGAGTTGTTTCAACTTTGCACTATAGATGTGCAACACCAATTGAAATGAAAGTGAATTGAAGATTTTACCCCCAAACTGCTTGGACAGGAATATTTTTTCGTTGCCCTGACATAGGTTGCTCATTTAGAATACATCCAAAATATGTAAAATGCATGTTTAGGTGACATTGCAAATGTTCGTTGTCTGAATACTTTGCCAATACCTATTTTGCATGTGTTGATTAATATAGTAAGTTTGGAGTGTGCCTGAATGGCCAATTATTCTACGAATGACTTTAAGCAAGGTCTTAAAGTAATGCTTGATGGTAACCCATGTTCAATCATGGAAAATGAATACGTTAAGCCAGGGAAAGGTCAAGCCTTTAACCGTGTAAAATTACGTAACCTAAAGTCAGGTAAAGTTTTAGAAAAAACGTTTAAATCAAATGAAACACTAGAAAGCGCAGACATCGTAGATGTAGAGATGGAATATCTTTATAACGATGGTGAATTGTGGAACTTTATGGATCCTGTAACATTTGAACAAATCACTGCAGACAAAGTTGCAATGGGCGATGCTGCAAAATGGTTAAAAGACGATTCAAATGAAAAATGTACAATTATGCTGTTCAATGGTGTTCCATTGTCAGTGAGCCCGCCAAACTTCGTGGTATTGAAGATTGTTGAAACTGATCCAGGCGTACGCGGGGATACTTCAGGCGGTGGCGGTAAGCCAGCTAAACTTGAAACAGGTGCAGTTGTACGTGTTCCATTGTTTGTACAGCAAGAAGAAAGTGTACGTGTGGATACACGTACAGGTGATTATTTAGAACGTGCATAATTACGTATAAATGATCTATGATTGAAGGGATGATGAAAATCATCCCTTTTTTTATTGAATGATAGAAAAGTATAAGAATCAAAAAATGATGAGTATGACTAATGCTAAATTTATGTCATATTCGTCATATAAGTTTAAAATAATGTTATGCCAAAGTCGTAGATGAAAATAAAAAGATGAGGAGTAGAGTCAACAGAAAAGTGTCACACGAAAATGCATTGCGCTTTATAAAAACAATGGAACTGCTTTTGTAATCAGGATGTGAGGTCTGCATGGAAAATACAGAAAAAAAATCATCACCCTTATCAAAATTGATTTGGGTGATTGTTGCTATTATCGGAGCCGTATCTTTTGGGATACTAGCTGTCAGTCGTGGTGAGCATGTCAATGCTGTTTGGCTCGTGCTTGCTGCTGTGTGTGTGTATAGCATAGCCTACCGATTTTACAGCTTATTTATTGCGACAAAAGTTTTTGAACTTGATGCACGACGTTTAACGCCTGCGCATCGACTTGCTGACGGTTTGGATTATGTGCCCACCAATAAGCATGTTCTTTTTGGACATCATTTTGCAGCCATTGCAGGAGCGGGTCCATTGGTGGGTCCTATTCTAGCTGCACAAATGGGTTATTTGCCCGGTACGATTTGGCTTCTCGTCGGTGTGGTATTAGCAGGTGCTGTTCAAGATTTCTTGGTTCTGTTTATTTCGACTCGCCGTGATGGACGTTCGCTCGGTGAAATGGCAAAACAAGAATTGGGTTCATTTGCAGGTGTGATCGTAATGCTCGGTGCATTAGGGGTAATGATTATTATCCTTGCTGTACTTGCGTTAGTGGTCGTAAAAGCATTGACCAATAGTCCATGGGGTGTGTTCACAATTGCGGCGACTATTCCAATTGCACTGTTCATGGGCGTATATATGCGTTATATCCGTCCCGGTAAAATTGCTGAAGTTTCCATTATTGGTTTTGTCTTGATGATGGCTGCCATTATATATGGTGGTGATGTTGCTCAACATGCCTATTGGGGACCATTCTTTACTCTAACAGGTACGCAACTGACTTGGGCGCTGATCATTTATGGCTTTGTTGCTTCAGTTTTACCTGTTTGGTTATTGCTTGCACCGCGCGATTATTTATCAACATTCTTAAAAATTGGTGTGATTGTTGGTCTAGCAATTGGCATTTTGGTAGCAATGCCGATGTTGAAAATGCCTGCGACAACACATTTTATTGATGGTACGGGTCCTGTGTTTGCAGGTTCTATGTTTCCATTCCTATTTATTACGATTGCTTGTGGTGCAATTTCAGGATTCCACGCACTTGTTTCATCAGGTACAACACCAAAACTGATCGATAACGAAGTTAATATTCGTGTGATTGGTTATGGTGGTATGTTGATGGAATCATTCGTTGCAATTATGGCAATGATTTGCGCAACAGTTCTTGAGCCGGGTATTTATTTCGCGATTAACTCACCTGCGGCAGTTTTAGGTACAACCGTTGAGTCGGCTGCTGAAGCGGTACGTACGTTAGGTTTTGTCGTTACACCTGAAGCACTGAGTTTGTTAGCAAAGGAAGTGGGTGAAAATACCATTTTATCTCGTACAGGTGGTGCACCTACATTTGCAATTGGTATGGCACATATCATTACCGAGATTTTCAACAACCGTTCAATGATGGCATTTTGGTATCACTTTGCTATTCTGTTTGAAGCACTGTTTATTTTAACTGCTGTAGATGCAGGCACACGTGCTTGTCGTTTTATGGTTCAAGATACAGTGGGTATTGTAGTTCCTGCTCTAAAAAACTCACATAACTTTGTGGGGAATTTAATTGGTACAGGTATCGCAGTTGCAGGTTGGGGCTTCTTCGTTTATCAAGGTGTGGTCGATCCACTCGGTGGTATTAACAGCTTATGGCCGTTATTTGGTATTGGTAACCAAATGTTGGCAGCAATGGCATTGACACTCGGTACAGTAATTTTGTTTAAGATGAAGAAAGAAAAATATGTTTGGGTTACCATTGTCCCAACAGTATTCTTAATCATTACCTGTATGACAGCAGGTTGGCAAAAGATTTTCCATTCCAATCCTAAAATTGGTTTCTTGGCACAAGCAGATAAGTTCAAGGCTGCAATTGCGAAGGGTGAAATTTTAAAACCTGCCAAAACGCTTGAAGAAATGCAAACGATTGTATTCTCAAATCAGATCAACGCTGCGCTGTGTGCATTTTTTATGATCGTTGCGATTATTATGATTATTGCTGCAATTGGAGTGATTCGCCGTGCATTGGCAAATCCTGAACCAAGCGTAAATGAAAGCGAAGCGATATATGTTGATCCTTCAGAAACCATCGTGACGTCAGCGAAACATTAAGATGAGAAGGTGAGTGATATGAATCTAAAATTTGCAAAAAATGGTAAAACAGTGATTTATAAAATCATTAAAATGACCGTGATGGCGCAGAAGGATTTAATCTTTTCTCCAAAAAATTGGTCACGAATTGCGACTTTATGGACACGTTTACAGCAAAGTTTCAGATTGATGGTTGGGGTTCCTGATTATCAAACTTATGTGGAACATATGCAAAAAAATCATCCTGACTTAGAGCCAATGGACGAAAAAACCTTTCATCGTTATTGTGTCGATGCTCGTTATCCAACAGCAGGTGGAACTTTGAAGAAGTGTCCGTGTTGATGTTTAGATAAGATATTAAAAAGTAAAAAACGGCTCTTCGGTGCCGTTTTTTTATATTCTGAATTTGATGCATTAGTTAGGCATAAAATTAGACGAATGATTAATCTTTGAGTATTTGTTAAAACCGTGTATGTTGAACCGAGCATCATCAATTAGATTAGGAAAAATAGATTATGATTTGGGGATTGAAAAAACAACAACAAAATGAAGAAGTCACATTACTTGCTGATGATGTACTGACACCATTTTATCCTCAAATTGATGCCTTCTTAAGCCAGATCAATCAAATCATTTTAGATAAGCCTGAGCAGACGCAACTTGCTTTATGTAGCTTGCTTGCAGGTGGACATTTACTTTTTGAAGATTTACCTGGTTTAGGGAAAACCACGTTGGCAAGCAGTTTGTCACACCTCGCAGGCTTGCAGTTTCAGCGGATTCAATTTACCAATGACATGCTTGCAAGTGATGTGATTGGCATCAATATGTTTAATCAAAAAGAACATCAATTTGATTTTAAACAAGGTCCTATTTTTACTCAAATTTTATTGGCTGATGAAATCAACCGCAGTAGTCCAAAAACCCAAAGTGCTTTGCTTGAAGCGATGGAAGAAGGCAATGTCACCGTCGATGGTACACGTTATGAATTACCCAAACCATTTTGGGTGATTGCGACACAAAATCCACTGTTTCAAAGTGGTACATATGCCTTGCCTGAATCACAACTTGATCGCTTTTTGATGCGCTTATCTTTAAGTTATCCATCTCGCTCGGCAGAAAAACAACTCTTACAACAAGATGCTCGTCAAAAAATGATCAATACGTTGCAAGCAGTGTTTAAGAGTGAAGATATTTTACAATTACAACAATGGGTGCGTCAGATTTATTTAAGTGATGCTGTACTTGAGTATTTACTTGATTTAACAGAAGAAACACGGAAAGGACGACATGGTTTGTCTACGCGTGGTGTGCTAGCACTGAAATTGGCAGCTCAAGCACATGCCCTGATTAGTAAACGTAGTTTTGTGACTCTTGATGATGTCCAAGCTGTTTTTGTTGCGGTGGCATCTCATCGGATTGGACTAGGCGAAGCGGAAACACGTTTATTGATGCAGCAGGTTGAAGCGAAAGGATAGTGTCATGTCAATGCGGATGAAGTTTCGACAATGGCTCAGTCAGCGTTTCCAATACCATGGCGTAAAAACTTTACGCCAAAATGATGTTTTAGTATTTATTTATAAACAAGGCTTCCTTTATTTAGTCTTGATTCTCATTACATTCATTGCAGGAATTAACTATGCAAATAACTTGATTTTAGGTTTTTGCTTTTTGATGAGTGCAATTTTATGTATCAGTTTTTACGTGACATTTAAACAACTGCATGCTTTAAGTATTGAGGTGATTGCACCTAAAATTGGACGATCAGGTGACGCTTTAACGCTACGATTATCTTTTAAGCAGGCAACGTTGAGCCCTAAATATTTACAAATTCGCTATGCAAATCAGGTGGAGCCTGTTTTATTACAACAACTTAATCAGCAAGTGGAACTAATTTTTCAGCCAACTGAACGAGGGTGGTTTGTTGTTCCTGAAATCCAAATATTTTCGACTTATCCTTTGGGGTTAGTTCGTGCATGGACGTATTGTTATTTTCAGGGAGAGATTTGGATTGCACCAAAAGCTATGGATTCTCAGAAGGAAAATTCACAAGCTTCGAGTAGTGGTGAACCTGATCTTGATGAATTTCGGGAATTAAGAGCATTCAGAGAAGGTGATTCTTTACAAGCGGTGTCTTGGAAGCAGGCTGCACGAGGGCAGGGCTTATATATTAAACAATTTGAAGATCAATTTGATGCAAAAATAGTAGAAATTGATTATGCACAGATGCCATCGACATCACACGAAGAGCGTTTAAGTTTAATGATGGGTATGGTGGACCGTTGTGAAGCTGAAAATATGTTGTATAGCATGAAATTACCAACACAACAGTTAGTTGTTGGGCATGGGGAAATACAATTTTTCAATGCACAATTAATGTTGGCAAAGGCGTGATATGAATATTTTTAAATGGCGCTCAGTACAGCCTAGTCAACAAGATCAGAAACAACAAAATTATGTGCAGCAAAAGCCTCCAAGTACACCAATTACAAGACTTACACGTCTAAGTGTATTGTTAACACTTGCGATTATTTGGATTGCTGAATTAGCGTATTTCCCCATAGCATTGAGTGTGATTTTTGCATGTATGTGGATCAATTTGCTATGGAACTATAAAAATTCAATTCAGCCATTTCACATTCAAAAAACATTATCAAATCAAACTAAAAATAGAATCCAGCAGGGGATTAAAGTCATTTTGACGCTATTCGCTTTAATGGTGATTTGGCTGAATTATGGTACTTTTGTGGGTGTTGAAGCAGGCACAGCAGCACTCGCAACATTTTTATATGGCAAAGCGCTCGAAACAAAACAATCACGGGACTATATCGTGTTGTTTAATTTTGCATTATTTGTTAGTGCTAGTCTTTTCTTGCACAGCCAATCGGTGTTGATGGCGATGATGGTACTGTGTAGTTTATTAGGAAGTTTGGTTGGTTTATATCAACTGCAAACGGGGCATTATGTTCAGAGCGGTCAAACGCAGGCCTCCTTAAAAACAGATACAGTGCATGTACTAAAAGTGATAGGACTTGCGGTTCCTTTTTTTGTTCTACTTTTCATGTTTTTTCCACGCTTGCCGCCATTATGGCAAATTCCTGTGAGTAGTCAGCAAGGTGTAACAGGAATCAGTGATCGTATGTCACCGGGCGATATTGCGGAGCTTTCGCAATCTTCTGCGCTTGCGTTTCGAGTGATGGGTGATTTAAAGAAATTACCGCCCCGACAAGATTTATATTGGCGGGCAATGGTGCTTGATCAATATGATGGTCAGACTTGGACAAGTCATCCAAGTAATCAAAGTGTAGTCAATATTACGCCTGAAACGACATCTACCATTAAACAGACTTTTAATTATCAATATCTTGCGGCAGATAACCAAACGCATTGGGTGATGGGGCTTGAGGCGTCTATTCCCAGTCAACGTGGTTTTCAGGTCAATCTAGATGGTGCAATTATTCCAACACGTGCTGTGCAACGTACACAACCGATTCAACTACAGTGGGTTGGTAAGCAACTTCCTGTCGAGAGTGATGTATCCTCAAATACATTTTTAAATCAAAGAAGTACACGCTTTCAACAACACTATGATCCAAAGTCACAGCAGCTTGCTATGCATCTTTGGAATACGGCACAACATCAACCAAAGCAGTATGTTCAGCATGTTTTGGCTTGGTATAAACAGAATCATTTCTCTTATACGCTCACGCCTGGAACATTGGCGCAGAACAGAGTGGATGGGTTTTTATTTCAAAGTCGTCAGGGTTTTTGTGAGCATTATGCTTCGAGTTTTACCATGTTGATGCGCTATGTTGGTATTCCTGCACGTGTAGTAGTGGGTTATCAAGGGGGGCAATTTGCCCCTGATGGTCAGAGTTGGGAAATTCGACAAATGGATGCACATGCATGGACGGAAGTTCAGTTGGATGGAAAATGGCAAAGAATAGATCCGACTTTTATCATTGCACCGAACCGAATTGATCAGGGTATGCAAGATTTTATGCAAAATGATCAATCTGTATTTGGTGACAATTCAACGAGTATATGGAAATATCAGCAATTTAATGCTTTAAAAACGCTACGTGTATGGAGTGATTACGCTAGTTATCAGTGGCAAAGTAAAGTAGTTGGTTATGACGCTGAAAAGCAGACTAGTTGGATGGCAAAACTAGGTTTAATATCAAGTTATTCATTTGCTTTAGTGTTAATGCTTGGTTTGTTGGGGCTAGGAGGACTCTATTTTATAGTTGTTCAAATTCGACAATATTTAGCCATTTCAGCAGTAGATCGAATTCTGTATCGTTTTTCGAAGCATTTAGATGAGCCATTTTATAAACAAACATCTGAAACATTTGAGCAATGGATGTTTCGCTTATCTGAGTATGCTGATATTCAAACATCATTCTTAGAGGCAAATCAGATTTATCAAAAAATTGTATATATGAAGCAGGAAGATAAAATGCTTTTAAAACAGTTGGATGTTTTGCTTAAACAATGTGCATCTGAATTAAAAAATAATAAAAAGGCTTGTCATGTGCTATGAAAATGAATACTATTCTCAGCACTTCAGGTGTATAGCTCAGTTGGTTAGAGCGCTACGTTGACATCGTAGAGGTCAGCAGTTCGAGTCTGCTTATACCTACCAAAATTCAAAGCTAGAAATAGCAAGGGTTCTAAGCAAAAACAATGGCTTAGAGCCATTTTTTATGCCTATAATAATATGTGCTATAGTTTCGGTAGTTTCGGAAACATGCGAAATTGAGTAATTATCGAAACTAATTTACGTCATGAAAATACCAAAACCTAGAAAACGCGGTGAAGCTTATTACATTGAGATTATGATTAATGGGAAACGCTCATCTGCAACTCGTGACACGATAAAAGAATGCACTCAATCGGCTTACAAACGCCTCATGGAACTGCAACTTAAATATGAAAAAGAATTAAAAGACTTAGATAAGCCCAAATGTAGTCTGAGTGAACTTTTTAATTTATATTACGAAAAAGTCGGGCAATTTACCAAATCCAAAAATTATATTAAAAACCATATTAAATGGCTTGATCGTTATTATGGCGATTTAGTTGAGTGCTCGGTTCACGACTTTTGAAGTTTGTTAAGAAGTTTATGGTGTACCTAATTATCTAAGTAGTATTAATACCATTTTACTAAACGAAGTTACAACGCTATTCCGTCTTAGTAATTATAAAAATGGGGCACATGCAGGTTTTATTTTACATATGACTAATGCACTACAAACTCAGGATGATGTTCAGGATTTAGAAGACTCTCTTGAAAATTCAAAAGGGGCAGAGAACTTTAAGAATCTATTAATTTACACACCTGGTGGGATGAAAGATGGTGTTAAAGTTATTCCACTGGCAGAAGTTGCAGCTAAAGATGAATTTTACAATACAAAAATTGCCAGTCGTGATGATCAACTTGCAGGGCATCACATACCACCACAATTGATTGGCGTGGGACCACAAAATGCAGGTGGTTTTAGTAATGTCGAAAAAGTAGCTAAAGTTTTTTATTAGAATGAAATTGTGTATTACTAAAATCCACTGAAACAGATCAATGAAAGGTTAGGGGTTGAGGTCATAAAATTCAAAAATTATGAACTTTTATCACGAGGTGTGTAGTCAAATTATTTATATGTAGAAATTTTTGGAAATAAAAAAAGCCCAACATCCTGTTGGGCTTTTCCGTACTAATACCTGACACTCCGTGTACTTTATCTTATTATCTTTGTCAGAACATCATGTTCCTGATGTTTCATAGTATAGAAAGCTTTTTTTTAACCACATATTGGCAAAATTCTTAAAATATTGTGAGCCTAAGCGCACAATATTCTATGCTGAAGTTATCATACATAAGCATTAGCGTACTAAATTTCGATTTAACTATAAATATTTAAGAAAAGGAATTTGCTTATTTTTATGTTTAAATTCAGAAAATTTTAGTATTAATGGATATAGTAATACACTTAAAATAATAGTGATTAACCATAATGTTATTACATGATTGACTCCGAAATATTGCCTATGAGTTGTTCTGATATACGCTGAATTATCAGGAGACTTTCCCTTGGGAGATTCTAGGCAGCCAACTTATAAAAGTCTTCGGCCATTTGATTTGGT
>NZ_JBLYZK010000017.1:0-60611 GCF_048551395.1 Acinetobacter sp. TY1 | reverse complement strand
GGTGCAGCACATGTCAATCCAAATGGTGGTGCTATTGCATTGGGTCATCCGTTGGGTGCTTCGGGTGCACGTCTAGTCACTACAGCACTCAACCAACTTGAAGTAACGGATGGTACATATGCGCTTTGCTCAATGTGTATTGGGGTTGGTCAAGGTATCGCTTTGATTATTAAAAAAATTTAAAAAAATTTTAGGAATATCGATCATGAGCCAGTTATATGCCAGCTTGTTTTACCAAAAAGAGGTGACTGAAATTTTCAGTGATCGTACGTTGGTATTTTATATGATTGAGGTTGAAGTAGCCTTGGCAAAAGCACAGGCTCAGGTTGGTATCATTCCTGAATCTGCCGCAATCGCAATATCTCAAATTACCCATACTGCGATTAATCAAATTGATTTTGATGCTTTAGCGATTACAACAGGTTTGGCTGGTAATATCGCGATTCCTTTTGTGAAACAATTGACTGCAATTGTGAAACAAAGCGATGTAAATGCTGCACGTTATGTACATTGGGGTGCAACCAGTCAAGATATTTTAGATACTGCCTGTATTCTGCAATGTCGAGCAGCACTGAAATTGATTGAGTCTTTAATTCATCAATGTTACCGCACTGCATTGAATAAAGCTGAACAATATCGCTCGCAAGTGATGATTGGACGCACATGGTTACAACAAGGCTTACCGATTACTTTGGGGCATAAATTCGCACGCTGGGCTTCGGCATTTCATCGTGATTTAGCACGTATTGAAGCCATGAAAGCGCGTGTCTTCACGGCGCAATTGGGTGGAGCTGTTGGTTCATTGGCTTCATTACAAACTCAAGGAACAGCGGTCATTCATGCATTTTCAGCACAGTTACAACTGACAGTGCCGAACTGTACATGGCATGGTGAGCGCGATCGAATTGTTGAGATCTCAAGTGTTTTAGCGATGGTGACAGGCAATTTGGGAAAAATGGCGCGTGACTGGTCATTGATGATGCAAACTGAAATTGCAGAAGTATTTGAGCCCGCAGCGAAAGGGCGTGGCGGGTCATCAACAATGCCACATAAACGTAATCCTGTTGCTGCTGCTTCCGTTCTGGCAGCAGCTAATCGTGTTCCAGTTTTGATGTCGAGTTTATATCAAAGCATGGTACAGGAACATGAGCGTAGCATAGGCGGATGGCATGCAGAATGGCTTGCATTGCCTGAAATTTTCCAACTTTGTGCGGGTGCTTTAGAGCGTACTTTAGATGTTTTACAAGGGATGCAAATCAATGCTGAAAACATGCAACGTAATTTAGATTGCACACAGGGTTTGATTATGGCCGAAGCTGTGATGATGGCTTTGGCACCGCATATGGGACGCTTACAGGCACATCAAGTGGTTGAAGCTGCATGCAAAACGGCGGTTGAAAAAAGTGTTCACTTAAAAGAGGTCATTACTGAACTTGATCCAGTCAAGGCCTATTTCAGTGAAAGTCAGATTTCAGAAATTTTTCAACCTGCATTATATCTCGGCAATATTCAAGATCAGATTGATGCAGTTCTGCAGGAAGCAAAAGGAGAGGCAAAGTGAATATCACGATGACCAATCGTCAAGGCAAAACTTTATCCGTGGCAATCAGTGGGCAAGACAATGCACCAGTGATTATGTTTTCAAATTCATTGGGCACAGATAAAGACATGTGGCAACCCCAAGTTGTCGCCTTTGAACAACAGTTTAAAGTGGTGACTTATGACACCCGCGGTCATGGGGAAAGTGATGTGATTGAGCAGACCACTGTACAAAATCTTGCAGAAGATGTGATCGATATTTTGAACGATTTAAACATTGAAAAAGCACATTTCTGCGGTATTTCAATGGGTGGCATGACGGCTTTGTTGTTAGGTATTCACCATGCAGATCGTTTTCATAGCATCACTGTTGCGAATTCAGCAGCCAAAATTTGGAATGAAGACGGTTGGAATGCGCGTGCAGATACTGTGACGGCCAATGGCTTAGTAGACTTGGTTGCGACTACGCACACACGTTGGTTTAGTGAGCAGTTTGATTATCAACACGATGCTTTGGCTCAACGTACCATTCAGTCTTTAGCGACTACGCCAGCATTGGGTTATGCAGAATCTTGCCGAGCGCTTGCGCAAGCAGATCTATCTACTCGAATTCAACAGATTCACATTCCAACTTTAGTAATTGCAGGCGCATTTGACCCTGTCACGACAGTGGCAGATGGCATCTATATGCAAGAACAGATTCAAAATAGTGAATTAGCGGTGATTGATGCATCGCATCTGTCCAATATTGAGCAACCTGAGCTGTTTAATCAAGCTCTCAGTCAGTTTATTGGATCTATTCAATAGTTTAAGAATTATTAAAAGGACTTTCAGCCCAAGGAGGCAGGTATGGCGTCTCAGGAATACGCTACTCAAAAAACGAGTATAGACGCACAAGCACTGATTAATGATGCACCGATTAGCAAATATCAGTGGTTGATCGCAATTGTATGTTTTCTCATTGTTTTTGTTGACGGTATTGATACTGCTGCAATGGGTTTTATTGCTCCAGCTTTAGCACAAGACTGGGGGATAGACCGCTCGCAACTGGGGCCAGTCATGAGTGCGGCTTTAGGTGGGATGATTATTGGCGCTTTGGTGTCTGGTCCAACTGCTGACCGCTTTGGGCGAAAGATTGTTTTAAGTGTTTCGATGCTGATTTTTGGTGGCTTTACTTTGGCATCGGCCTATGCGGCTGATTTAAATACCTTGGTGGTACTACGCTTTTTAACGGGTATTGGTTTAGGTGCAGCGATGCCGAATGCAACCACACTATTTTCTGAATATTGCCCACAACGATCTCGTTCGTTACTCGTGACCTGTATGTTCTGTGGTTACAACTTAGGTATGGCGACAGGTGGCTTCATCAGCAGTTGGTTGATCCCAACCTTTGGTTGGCACAGCTTATTCTTATTGGGCGGTTGGTCTCCACTGATCTTGATGTTTGTGGTGGTTTTCTTCCTACCAGAATCATATCGTTTCTTGATTGTTAAAGGACGTGATAAGGCAAAAGTTCATCAAATTTTGTCACGTATTGCACCAACTCAAGTAGAGGGTGCAACTGAATTTCATGTGCCTGAAGAAAAAACTGACGATGCGAAGAAGAAAGGCGTGTTTAGCATGTTGTTCTCTCAAAAATATGTCAAAGGTACGGTTTTATTGTGGCTGACCTATTTTATGGGTTTGGTGATGATTTATCTGCTCACTAGTTGGTTGCCAACTTTGATGCGTGAAACTGGTGCAACCATGGAACGTGCTGCATTTATTGGTGGTTTATTCCAGTTTGGCGGTGTGCTCAGTGCATTATTTATTGGTTGGGCAATGGATCGTTTCAACCCGAATCGGATTATTGCATGTTTTTACTTTGTCGCAGGGATTTTTGCATTTGCCGTAGGACAGAACTTAGCTAATCCAACATTACTTGCCATTTTAGTGCTTTGTGCAGGAGTTGCGATTAATGGTGCGCAGTCGGCAATGCCTGCACTAAGTGCTCGTTTTTATCCAACTCAGTGCCGTGCAACAGGTATTGCTTGGATGTCGGGTATTGGTCGTTTTGGCGCGGTATTTGGTGCATGGATCGGCGCAGTTTTACTGGGTAATGATTGGTCATTTACCGCCATTTTAAGCTTGCTCTTAATTCCAGCAACAGCAGCAGCAATCGCTATTTTTGTTAAATCACTGGTCGCACATACCGATGCGACTTAATTGAGGTTTCTCCTATGAATGATGAACAACGTTATGAACAAGGAATTACCGTACGCACTGAAGTACTAGGTGAAAAGCATGTAGGTCGTTCACTTGAAAATTTGAATGATTTTAATACTGACTTTCAAAATTTTATTAGTCGTTTTGCGTGGGGCGAAGTCTGGTCTAGACCAGGGATGCCACGTCACACCCGTAGCTTAGTCACGATTGCTGTGTTATTGGCATTGGGTCGTGAAGATGAACTTCGTATGCATTTACGTGCTTGTTTTAACAATGGTGTGACCAAAGACGATTTAAAAGAGTTGATATTGCACTGCTCACTATATGCCGGTTTACCCGCAGCCAATGCAGCCATGCACATGGCAGAAGAAGTTTTTGCAGATTTGGGCATTGCTCCGCAAAAACTGAGCGAGCAGCAGCTCAGCCAAGAACAAACTAATCAAGAGTAATGGAACAAGATTTAGAGGGACGTCACATGTCGCAAATTACTTTAGGTGCTTATGCACAACGCAATACAGAAGATCATCCGCCAGCATATGCACCAGGCTATAAAACCAGTGTATTACGCTCGCCAAAAAATGCTTTGATTTCGATTGCAGAAACTTTAACAGAAGTGACTTCACCACAGTTTAGTGCCGAACAGTTTGGGCCTAAAGATAACGATTTGATTTTAAATTATGCCAAAGAAGCTTTACCGATTGGTGAGCGCATTATTGTGCATGGCTATGTTCGTGATCAATTTGGTCGCCCTGTAAAAAATGCTTTGCTCGAAGTGTGGCAAGCCAATGCTTCTGGTCGTTATCGCCATCCAAATGATCAGTTTATTGGTGCGATGGATCCAAATTTTGGCGGCTGTGGTCGCATGATGACCGATGCAAATGGGTATTTTGTATTTCGCACCATCAAGCCAGGTCCATATTAATACTAGCTGTCTGGTTTGGACGAATAATTTTATAAAGCCTAGCGACCATTCCATTGGTTAAGCTTTTAAAATTATAATTAATTTCACTTTTCACAGTTAAACTCCGTTTGGAGAATCTACCAAAAATCCTTTTTTTACTCAGTAAAAACAAATCAATTTTTTTTCTACGACTGGTTAACTCTTTGATCGTCATATCTTGATAACGTACATTCCAATATTCATCTAAAAGATATACGAAATACTTAAACAATGACCTCAAGCGCTGGGTAATAGTCATATAGTTAACATCTATATTTGATCTAAGTCGAATCAAATTTGTTCCTAACTTTTTATTATTTTCTAAGAAAACAATAAAGTTATCGATTTCACTCAAAAAAATCTCAGGTTCATATTTGGAGGACAAAAATGATTCGCAAAACAAGGTTGAATATTTCTGATACCAGAATTCATACCAAAACTTTAGTGCCAGCATATCTGATTGCTGTGTGGCAAAACTTTGAAATCTCAGTACAGTCAAAGAATAGAGCAAAGGATAGAGACCAGGTACTGTAGCTGAAGTATCAAACAATAGAACTATGTGATTTTGATTTGAATACTTTTTTGAAAGTTTAATTTTTTTTACGACAAACATTCTAAGCACCAAGAACTTTATGAAGTAAATAAAATATAAACATAAGTTAGACTAATGCGAAATATTTTTTTATATAAGTGATTGATTCTAGGTTCAGCAAAGAGGTCTATGAACTTAAAACATCATGTACTCAATTTAACATAATATACATTATGCGAAGTTGGTATAATTATGTATTTGGTTATTAAAGATTTTTCTTTGGAATTTGTTTGTGACTCTATAAATTGAATTTCTACTTCTTGGGCGTTGTCTGCACATTCTTCTAAAACTTTATTGATTTGCTCTACAGGCATAATTAATGCTGTGTTAAATCAATTAGTCATAATATCTAATTTATAACAGATTAATTTTATCTTTTATTTACAATCACGTTATACTTATCGTTGTTGATCACTTTGGAAATTTTAATGAGTCAGAATCTAAAAATTGAGGCAATGCGTAATGCAGCGGATTCAGTCGTTACTATTTTAAAATCATTAGGAAATACTGATCGATTACTCATTTTATGTCATTTGGCTTATGAAGAACTTAATGTTTCGCAAATTGAACAATTAACCCATATTACACAACCAACACTCTCGCAACAATTAATGATGCTACGTAAAAGTGATGTTGTGAATACGCGACGTGATGGCAAACAAATTTTTTACTCGATTAAAGATGAAAAACTTGTTTTAGTACTCAATCAGCTTTATGACTTATATTGCCCAAAATGAATAAAATCTAAAAAAATATCATAAGTAAACATTCGCAATTTTCCTGTCTTTTTATCACTTTTTATGCATAATATATATGTAAATGTGATAAAGAACCTTTTATGTCAAAATCCGCATCAAACATCGCTCGTCAGTTTCCTGCATGGCGGTGGTTACAGGACTACAGCTCATCAAAATTTAAATCAGATTTACTTTCAGCACTCATTGTAATTGCAATGCTTGTTCCGCAAGGTATGGCATATGCAATGGTCGCAGGTTTACCGCCAATAACCGGATTGTACGCCAGCATTATTCCTATGATCATTTACGCATTGATTGGTGGAAGTTCAACCCTATCTATTGGACCTGTTGCCCTGATTTCAATGATGACTTTTGCTACATTGAATCCGATGTTTGAGGCAGGTTCCCCTGTATATATTCAAGCAGCATGTTTATTGGCATTATTGGTCGGTATTATTTCCTTTATTTTGGGTGTATTTCGTTTCGGATTTTTGATTCGTTTAATTAGCCATCCCGTCATTAAAAGCTTTATCATTGCTTCTGCCGTACTCATTGCGTTGAGTCAGGTTAAATATCTGTTTGATGTACCATTACTGACCAATAATATTTCTGAATTTCTAGTCAGTGCTTGGCAATATTTCCCTTACATTCAAACTCCAACAATGATTTTAGGCTTAAGTGCGATTTTGTTTTTGGTCATGTTACCCAAAATTACTCAAATTACAGCTATTCAAAAAATCATTAGTAAACATACCCTGTCCTTTTGGATGAAAGCCCTCCCCTTACTTTTAGTTCTTGTTTCAATTTTGATGGTGCATTTTCTACATTTAGAAGACTATGGCATCAAAACTGTCGGGGAAATTCCATCAGGTTTTCCACCTTTAAGTATGCCATTTTGGAGTTGGGAACTTGTTATTAAGCTACTTCCTGGTGCTGCAATGATTGCGATGGTGAGTTTTGTCGAATCTATTTCTATTGCTCAGGCAACAGCATTTCAACAACGTAGCAAACTAAATAGTAATCAGGAACTTATTGCTCTTGGTCTTGCCAATATTGGTGCAGGTTTATCCTCATCATTTCCTGTTACAGGGAGTTTATCACGCACTGTGGTCAATGCCGATGCGGGTGCAAAAACACCTATGGCAGGCGTTTTATCATCGTTATTCATTGTTGTTGTGAGCATGTATTTCACTAATGCTTTCCGTGAATTACCGCTTGCAATTTTAAGTGCAACCATCATCGTTTCTATTTGGAAGCTTGTCGATTTCAGACCTTTTATTGAGACATGGAAATATTCGAAAGCCGATGGTATTGCCATGTGGGTCACTTTCTTTGGTGTTTTATTTTTAGATATTTCTACTGGTTTGATGATTGGGGTTTTCTCGACTTTTATTCTACTTTTATGGCGTATTAGTCGTCCGCATATAGCAGTGATTGGGCAAATTCAAGGTACAGAACATTTTCGCAATATCAGTCGTCATCAAGTGATTACTTTACCCAGTATTGTGTCGGTTCGTATTGATGAAAGCTTAAGTTTCTTAAATGCCAACTCTTTAAAAGAATTTATTATTGCTGAAATTAGTCAAAATACGCAGCTCAAGCATGTCGTTTTGAATTGTACAAGCATTAGTAGTATTGATTTGAGTGCACTTGAAACTTTAGAAGAAATTAATCAAGAATTAGATAAATTAGGGATTCAGTTACATTTGTCTGAAGTCAAAGGTCCTGTGATGGATCGTCTCAACCGCTCTAAACTTACCCACGATTTAAGTGGAAAAGTATTTCTTACTCATTACCAAGCAATGCAGACTTTACATCAGACAGAAGCCCAAATTTCTACTTAATTTTAAGATTGGTCTATAAATTCATGTATATTCATATATTTAAATTCAAAAAAAATTCGTTTTAATTGAATATGATATTTTATATGGTTAATAAATGTATCTGATAAATGTATTTTCAGTATAAAATACTCCGCTTGTTTTCTTGATTTGTGCAATGTGCACTTGGTAAGGCTCAGTTATGTTCTCAGCCCTGGCTCGGTTAAGTCTGGTTTCTCGCATCATTATTGCTATCGCTTTGGGTGGTTTGGTTGCGACTTTATTTCCACAAGCTGCTCCATATGTAAGCTTGTTGGGTGATTTGTTTATTAAGGCATTGAAGTCGGTTGCACCGATCTTGGTGTTTGTCTTGGTACTTGCATCTATTGCTAATTTTAAAGTGGGTGAAGGCGCAAGTAACTTAAAACCTATTTTAGGTTTGTATGGCATAGGGATGTTGTTGGCGGCATTTAGTGCTGTCGTTGCAAGTGTTTTATTCCCAAGTACTTTGTTCTTAACAATCAATCCTGAAACTCAGATGCAACCTCCGGGAAGTATTGCTGAAGTAATGAAAAACTTATTGCTGAGCTTTATTACTAATCCAATTACAGCATTGCATGAAGCAAACTTCATTGGTATTTTGGCATGGGCTGTGGGTCTAGGTGCTGCATTACGTCATGGTTCAGATGTGACACGAGCAGTTATTACTGACATCTCGCATGCCGTAAATTCAATTATTCGTATTGTCATTAATTTTGCTCCTTTGGGTATTTTTGGTCTTGTAGTTGCAACATTTGCACAAGCTGGTCTTGAAACACTTGAAAATTATGCACATTTACTTGCTGTTTTGGTTGGAACAATGCTCTTTGTAGCATTGGTGATTAACCCGATTATTGTTGGTGTAGTCATGCGTAAAAACCCGTATCCTTTGGTCATAAAATGCTTAAAGGAAAGTGGTATTACCGCATTTTTCACCCGAAGTTCAGCGGCTAATATTCCTGTGAATCTTGATTTAGCAAAACGTTTAGGTGTGACTGAATCGACTGCAAGTGTTGCGATTCCTTTAGGCGCGACCATTAATATGGCTGGTGCTGCAGTAACCATTACTGTTTTAACTTTGGCTGCTGTCAATACATTACATATTGAAGTGAGCCTTGTAACCATGATTATTTTATCTGTGGTGGCTGTTGTGACGGCGTGTGGTGCTTCTGGTGTTGCGGGTGGCTCATTATTATTGATTCCTGTTGCCTGTGGTCTGTTCGGTATCGACTCTACCGTTGCGATGCAAGTCGTTGCAATTGGTATGGTAATTTCGGTATTACAAGACTCAACTGAAACAGCACTTAACTCATCTACAGATGTTTTATTTACCGCAGCAGTTGATTTATCTAGAAAATAAGCGATATTGGAAGGCATTGAAGATTAAAGTAAAAATATCGCAATGCCATTTCAACGTTTACCCAACTGGATTCAATTTGGTGCTTTCATGCTCGCAATCAATGCGGGCATGATTAATGTTTTAGGATTGATTACTGTATTACATCAATCTGTATCCCATATGACAGGCAATGCTAGCCTGCTTTCTCAAGCGCTCGTTTCAGGGCAATCTTCGCAACTGGTCTATTTATCGTTAGTTATTCTTAGCTATATGATTGGTGCAAGCTATAGTGGTTTTATTCTCGGAAATAGCCATTTTCAGCTTGGTCGGCGTTATGGTATTCCACTGATTTTAGTAACTATTTTCATTCTGTTATGTTGGTTGTTTATCCCTTATTTTCCACGTTATGCTTTGCTTTGGGCATGTGTTGCAATGGGTGTACAAAATGCGATGGTGAGTCATTATCAAGGTGTAATTATTCGCACCACGCATTTATCGGGCGTTTTAACAGATCTTGGTTTAGCATTTGGTTATCGTTTAAAAGGTTTAAAAACCGATATTCGTAAAATTATTTTACATCTTTTAATCTTAATTGGATTTATCTTGGGCGGTGTGATTGCATGCATTGCCCATCCTTATTTACAATTACATGCGTTTTTGATTCCTGCAATGCTCAGCCTGACACTGTGCATTGTTTATGGCATTATTTCGTATAAATTTTTACATTGTCAAAAGTAATGGATCGTAGTCATGGTAAAGAACGCTTTGCAGGCTCAATTATTGAAAGCTGGGTTAGTCGATAATAAAAAAGCAAAAAAACTTAGCAAACAAGCACAGCATGAGCAACGTACAGGTCAAGGCACTGAAGCTGAATTACAAGCAAAAATTGCCAAAGATCAGCAAGAAAAAGTTGCACGTGATCAGGCGCTGAATGAAGAAAAACAGCGTGCTTTAGATGAAAAAGCATTGAAAGCGGCTGTGATTCAAATGATTGGTCAACATAAAATTAGAGATACTGATGGTGACAACGTTTATCAATTTATTGATGATGCTAAAGTTAAAAAGCTTTATATTAATCAACAAATTTATAATGCTTTGGTATCGGGTAGTTTGGTGATTGCAAAAGATCAAGAATCTTATGCATTTTTACCGAAAGCTTTGGCTGATCGTATTAATGAAAAAATGCTTGGCTTTATTATTGTGAGTAATGCAAGTACAACCAATAATGATGTCACGGATGAAGAAGATCCGTATGCAGCTTATGTCATTCCTGATGATTTGATGTGGTAAGTTACCTTTCATTTTAAGTCACTCATAAAAATCCCTACCCTTGTGTCAGGGATTTTTTATTTTCAAATTTTTTATTTTCAAAAAATGCCTTGCTGTAACACTATCGAGTTAAATTTAAGATTTAATTCGGGTGATTGGCGTACTTTTTTCCCGAAATAAGTTAAAATCATCTCTATTATCGTTTTTTATCGATATATCTGTTTGTTTTTCATAATCTCTATTCAAAATACCCGAGGGTGATATGCTGCAATGGTTTGAACGTCTGGTCGATCCTTATCCCGAAAAAGGCTTAAATGAACCATTGCCAAAAACATTTTTTGCTTTTGTTTGGCAAGCAGCCTATGGCGTTCGACGTTATTTACTACTGTTAATTTTACTTACAGCAGCAACAGCAAGTTTTGAAGCGATCTTTTTTGCACAGATTGGTCATTTGGTTGACTGGTTAACGAGTTCTACACCTGAAACCTTTATTACCAATCATAAAAGTAATTTGATGATTTTGAGCTTTTTCTTACTCGGAAATATTATATTTTCAAGTATACAATCTATTGTACGTCATCAGATTTTATACAGCAGTTTCCCAATGCGTTTGCGTTGGCGCTTTCATAATTTACTTTTGCAACAAAGTCTTGATTTTTTCCATAGCGATTTTGCTGGGCGTTTATCTGCCAAAGTCATGCAAACTTCTCTTGCTGTACGTGAGTTTTGGGTGATTTTGGGTGATATGCTGACCTATGTCATTATTTACTTTATTACCATTAGTGTTGTTCTTGGTAATATTTCTCCACTTTTATTACTACCTTTAATGCTTTGGTTGGCGCTTTTTATTGGCGCAGCATGTTTTTTTATTCCACGTCTAGGTAGAATTTCTAAACAACAAGCCGATGCACGAGCGGTGATGACTGGACGTGTAACCGATGCCTATACCAACATTCAAACTGTAAAACTCTTTGCACATGCCGGTCGTGAAAGCAAATATGCTAAAGAATCCATGCAGACCTTTATGATCACTGTGTTTAAACAAATGCGTTTAGGCTCAATGTATGAAATTTGCATTAATCTACTTACAGCCGTTCTTTTCTTTGGTGTATTGGGTACAGCCGTTTGGCTTTGGTTAAATGGTCAAGCCGCTATTGGTGTCATTGCTGCAACGACTGCTATGATTTTAAAACTCAATAGTATGGCTGCATTTATGATGTGGCAAACCTCTGCCCTATTTGAAAATGTTGGAACAATTCAAGATGGTATGATGACCATGGGTAAATCCATTAACATCCAAGATGCACCCGATGCCAAACCATTGCAAATCACGCAAGGTAAAATTGAATTTAAAGATGTCAGCTTTGCCTATAACGAAAAGAAAGTCATTGATCAATTTAATTTAGAAATTAAAGCAGGTGAAAAAATTGGTATTGTTGGACGTTCAGGCGCAGGAAAATCAACTCTGATTCAACTACTTCTAAACTTCTACACCATCAACCAAGGTCGTATTTGCATTGATGATCAAAATATTCAAAATGTTACACAGGACAGTTTAAGAAAAAATATTGCGATGGTAACTCAGGACACTTCCCTACTGCATCGCTCTGTTGCTGAAAATATTAAATATGGTCGTCCTGATGCAACAGATGAAGACATGTATGCTGCTGTGCGTAAAGCCAAAGCAGATGAATTTATTCCACAATTAAGCGATCTCCGAGGTCAACATGGCTATGACGCTTATGTCGGTGAACGTGGTGTAAAACTTTCTGGTGGACAACGCCAACGGATTGCCATTGCTCGTGTATTTTTAAAAGATGCACCTATTTTAATTTTAGATGAAGCAACGAGTGCGCTTGATTCTGAGGTTGAAGCAGCCATTCAATCAAGTCTAGATGATTTAATGCAAGATAAAACGGTCATTGCCATTGCACATCGACTATCAACTATTGCTCAAATGGATCGTTTAATTGTCTTGGATCAAGGACATATTGCGGAACAAGGCACGCATGAAGAACTAATTGCACAAAATGGAATTTATGCTCAACTGTGGCAACGCCAAACAGGTGAGTTTTTAGTGGAACAAGAAAAACCGAAAGCAGAGGAAGCGGAATAAATGTTGTATTTAGAAGATTTAAATGTAGGTGATCATTTTAAAAGTCGTTCTTATGAAATGACTTTAGAGGAAATTTTAGAATTTGCACAAAAATTTGATCCACAAGTCTTCCATACTGATGTTGAAAAAGCCAAAGACCATCCTATTTTTCAAGGCATTGCTGCTAGTGGATGGCACACTGCTGCGGTGACCATGCGTTTATGGACAGAATGCTTTCCTATCGCTAAGGGTTTAATTGGTTCTGAGTCGAGTTTACGTTGGCCTAAACCAACTCGACCAGGTGATCATATTCACGTTGAAGTTGAAATTGTATCGATTACTCCCTCTCGAACTAAACATGACCGTGCGATGGTGAGCTATGTAACGCAAGCGAAAAATCAGCATGATGATGTTTTACTCATTTCCACTACCAAAATTGTTGTATTTAGACGAGACATTGAATAAAGTCAAAGGGCTATGTCGGACAATTTATCTATATTGCTGACATTTTTTATGACAAGATAAAACTCAGCCAACACACATAAAATGTGAGAGCACGGATCGCAAATGAAAACAATGTCAAATCGTCAGAACCATGGAATTCCGGGTGTTTATGGACTTTTATTGCTCGATATTGTTTCTCGATGGGGCTATAGCGCGGAGAGTTTATTTGCACCTTTTCACTTTACCAGTGAACAACTTGCTGAACCTGACTACCGTATTCCAACACCTGTTGCCAATGAACTTATCAAACATGCCTTAAAAATGACTGGTGAAAGTACTTTAGGCTATCATTTAGGTACGCAAATGCGTATTTCTATTCATGGTTTTATCGGCTATGCCATTATGACTGCCAATGATATTACCGATGCTTTGGTTTTAGCGAACCGTTTTATCCAGCTCCGTATGCCATTTTTACAGCTATATTTTTCGACTTTTGGTGAAAAAGCGACATTACAATTGCAGTGTGATATTGAAATTGAACCTTTAAGAACCGAAATTGTCATGGGACTCACCTTTGGTATCATGACCATGGCAAAGGCACTGACGGGCATTAATCATTTGGAAGGTGATATTGATTTTGATTTTCCAATGCCTGAAGGTTTTGAAAAATACAATTCAAAATTTCAAGATCAGTACAACATGCGCTTTTCACAGCCGCATTTATTGGCAAGTTTTGATAAAAAATATTTAGGCTTAAAAATGGTCAATGCTGATCCCATTGCGAGCCAAATTGCAATTAATCAATGTGAAGCAGAGCTTTCTGCTTTGGGTGAACGCCGTCGCCTCGCTATGCGTGTCCGTGATATTCTAACCAATTCTGAACAGCATTATTTAAGTATTGAAAGCGTCGCAGAACTTCTACATATGTCTGATCGGACACTGAAACGTCAACTCGCTGCTGAAAATACATCATTTTCCACACTAGTTGATGAAGTACGTTATCGTCATGCAACGTCATTATTATCACGTACAGATTATTCACTTGAACAAATTGCCGATGAACTCGGTTATTCGGATGTCGCCAATTTTAGCCGAGCATTTAAAAGGTGGAGCGGTCGTAGCCCAAGCAATTGGCGGAAAGACCCTTACTTATAAGCAAGACCAATAAACTCAGTGTTTTGAAATACTTTTATTTTTAGTCAAAAAGCGGTATAACATTTTGCAAAAATAATAGATTACTTTTAGGGAGTTACCATGAACCATCCTTCAGACCTTAAATATGCAACTACCCATGAATGGGTGAAAATTGAAGGTGATCTTGTCATTACTGGTATTTCTGACCATGCACAAGATGCATTGGGCGATTTAGTTTACGTTGAAGCACCTGAAGTGGGGACTCAACTCACTGCAGGTCAACAAGCGGGTGTTGTTGAATCTGTAAAAACGGCTTCTGATATTCATGCGCCTGTTTCAGGCGTTGTGGTTGAAGTGAATACTGAACTTGAAGATGATCCTGATTTTGTCAATGATGCACCGTATGGCAAAGGTTGGATTTATAAAATCAAGCCTGACAATATGGCAGATGTCGAAAAATTACTGAGCAGTACTGAATATGAAGCAGGTTTATAATCTATTTTAGATCAATAAATCATATAAAAATCAGCCGAATGGCTGATTTTTTTATTTTCTATATATAGAAAGTATTAAGTTTCTGCAACTTCCGATGCTTCTTCAGGCGATGTGACCGCCTCCTGTACCATATTGAGCGATGTTGTATGTTGAGGTGCTGTACCTTCTTTGCGTCTTGATTCTAATTTTATTTTTAAACGTAATTCATTAACAGAATCCGAATTTCGCATTGCTTCATCGTATGAAATGGAGCCTTCATCATATAAATCAAATAAGGCTTGATCGAAAGTTTGCATGCCTAATTCACGAGATTTGGTCATAATTTCTTTTAAGGTATAAAATTGTCCTTTGAGAATATTTTCAGCCATCAAAGGCGTATTCAACATAATTTCAACAGCAGCTCGACGCCCTTGGCCATCTTGTGTACGAACTAAACGTTGAGAAATAATCGCTTTCATATTTGAAGATAAATCCATCAATAGTTGATTACGACGTTCTTCAGGAAAAAAGTTAATAATACGATCAAGTGTTTGATTCGCATTATTGGCATGCAATGTACCTAAACATAAATGTCCAGTTTCAGCAAAGGCTATGGCATGCTCCATAGTTTCTGTATCACGAATTTCACCAATCAAAATCACATCGGGTGCCTGACGTAAGGTATTTTTTAATGCACTGTGCCAAGAATGGCTATCTACACCTACTTCACGATGCGTTACCATCGATTTTTTATGTTTATGTACATATTCAACAGGGTCTTCAACCGTAATTATATGCCCTGCTGAATTTTCATTCCGATGATCAATCATTGCTGCAAGAGAAGTCGATTTACCTGAACCTGTCCCACCGACCACTAAAATTAAACCACGTTTTTCCATAATCACATTTTTCAGCGATGGTGGTAATTTCAGCTTGGTAAAGTTAGGAATTTCAGCGGTAATCGTACGAATGACCATACCCACTTGTAGTTGTTGTTGAAATACATTCACTCGATAGCGAGAAACATTAGGTACTGAAATTGCGAAGTTGCATTCTAATTCTTGTTCAAACTCTTTACGCTGGCGTTCATTCATTAAACTATAGGCAAATAAACGTGTTTTATCTGAGGTTAATGCCTGTTGTCCAATGGGTTTCATCAAGCCTTGATGCTTAATACTTGGTGGAAAATCAGCAGAGATAAATAAATCAGAACCACCGTATTCGACCACTTTTGTTAACATATGGAACATAAAGCGCCGTGCTTCATCCAATAATTCTTCAGTAAACATATTATCCACAGACCTTAAATTTTCACTATTTTTATAAAGTTTATGCACGTATCTTTGATACTGAGCATTTTTATAATTTTATATTGCATTGATTTAAAAGATATATATTTAAATACCTAAATAAAAAATAAAAAATAAAAAAATGAGTTTTAAATCTCAAAGAAATTAAAATATGTAAATAAAAACAAAAAAGATCATCCTGAGATGATCTTCCTATTTTTGAATCAACATTTACGCTGAAAGTTTTAATTGTATATTTTCTAACTGCTGTGCAACTTTTAGCAGCAAATGTTCAGTTTTATTCCAACCTAAACACCCATCTGTAACAGATTGACCATAAGTCATATGATCGCTAATTTTTTGCTGACCATCGACTAAATAGCTTTCTAACATTACCCCACGAACTTGAGTTAAATCTCGCTCACGAATAATTTGTTCAAGAATTTCAGGTTGTAGCATTGGGTTTTTATGGCTATTGCCATGACTACAATCAATCACCAATGCAGGTAAATCATGTTGCTTTGTACGTATTTTTTCAATTTCAGCCAATTGATAATTGGTGCCTGTATTTGAACCACGTAAAATTAAATGCGGTTTTGGATTGCCTTGCGAATGTAAAATCGCAGGCAAACCTTGTTGGCTCATCCCTAAAAACTGATGTGGATGTGCTGCTGACTGAATGGCATCCAATGCAATCTGAATTGAACCATCTGTACCATTTTTGAAGCCAATACTGAATGGCATTTGGCTTGAAATCTCACGATGAATTTGTGACTCACTGGTACGCGCGCCAATTGCGCCCCAACTGAGTAAATCATCAAAATAAGCCGTTGCCATTGGGCTTAAAATTTCAGTGGCAATGGGTAAGCCCATTTCTATAATTTGTAAAAAAAGTTCACGAGAACGCTCTAGCCCAAGTTGCATATTGCCTGAACCATCAAGTAAAGGATCGTATAAAAAGCCTTTCCAACCGACAGTTGTACGTGGTTTTTCAATATAAGTTCGCATCACAATAAAAATTTGATCTTGAACTTGTGTCTGGATTTTTTTTAGTTTTTCAGCGTATTCGAGTGCAGCAATAGGATCATGGATTGAGCATGGACCCGTAATCACCATGAGACGTGGATCTGTACCATTTAAAATATTTTCAATGGTTTGACGGTGTGTGTTTACTTGCTTTGTTAATATTTCTGATAATTGAAATTGTTGTTTTAATTGATGTGGTAAGCTCAGTAAAGTTTCATTATTACTGTGTACTGTATCTTGTATTGGGGTTTGATTAAGCATTTTCATTGGTCTATTCCTTTGGACTATCTCTATCAGTCCGATCTTTTATTTGAGCGTTTGATGTCTATGCGTTTGTAGATTTTCAGAAATAACCTGAAAAAAGTTTGACCAAGAAAAGTTGCTAAAATATGTATAAGTAAAAGTGTTCATTGGAATCTCCGAAATTTGCTGAATGTGAAGCATAAAAAAACCTGATCGTTGCCGATCAGGTGTAAACTTTGATGGGCAACTAAATTGTGCCCGAACGTGTCTAGGCAACTATTTAAAATATTGCCAAAAATAATATACGTTTAAAATCAAAGGTTGTTTCAACATTTTATGTCTTCACAATAAAATATATTCATTAAAGTTACAATACGCTGTGTTTGTGAATTTGACAAGTTATTTCTAAAAGAATTGAATAAAAATAAGTAACATGTCGAATATCTATAGCAATTTAAAATGTTTATCTCAGTATTTATATCGGTGCATGATTTTGCATCATGCAAATGGCTTCATCCGCACAGATTGCACGGCTAAATAAGAAACCCTGCCCCATATTACAGCCAACAGCCTGTAAACGTTGTAGTTGTAAATCGGTTTCAATACCTTCGGCAATAATATCTAATGACAGAATTGGTCCCAATTTAGCAATACCTTCAACAATGGCATTAATCGGCTTTTCTTCATTCATGCGGTTGACAAAACCACAATCAATTTTTAAACAATCTACAGGATAATCACTGAGATGGGTAAAAGATGAATGCCCTGTACCAAAATCATCTAGTGCAATACGCACCCCTGCATTTTTCATTTTTTTCAAAGCGCGAATGACATATTCATAGCCACGCTCTGCCAACATATGTTCGGTAATTTCAATTTCAACCAATTCATGTGGAATATTATAAGTACTTAATCGTTTTAATAACTTTTCAGCGTAATTATCTCGCATAAATTCTACAGGTGAAGCGTTAATTGAGATTGGAACAGTATCAATGCCTTGCTCTAACCACATTGCAATATCTTGGAAAATGCGTGTTTGCATGGTTTCAGTGATTTTACTTGCCAATTCGTAGTCATTGAATGCTTCAACAATTGTTGATGGTAATTGAACTACACCTTCGGCATCATGCCAACGTAATAAAGCCTCAAAACCAATGAGTTCTCGTGTATCTAAACGTACTTTGGGCTGATAATAAGGTTCAATCAAATTACTACGTAAAATCTCTCGTGCTGTATCAAGTTGTTGGATTCGTAATGCAGAAATTTCATACATTTCATAGCTAAATCTTCGAAAACCACCACGACCACGATCTTTAAGGTCATTAAGTGCGGTATCAGCACATTTCATCAATCCTAAAGCATCTTTAGCATCGGTTGGATAAATAGCGCCCCCCATACTCATTCCGCTATTGATGAGCTTACCTTGATAAGTAACGGGCGCATCGAGCTGTTCTAAAACTTTTGATGCAACTTGATGCATTTCTTCCGCATCAGTCATGTTGGAAATAATAATAGCGAATTCATCACCACCCAAACGAGCCACATAAGCATTGTCTTCAAGACAATTCATCAAACGTTTTGAGAGAACTTTAAGAAGGTGATCACCCGCAGAGTGACCAAGTGTGTCATTGATATGTTTAAAATGATCCAGATCCACAAGAATCATACCCACGATTTTCTTGAATTCACGAGATTGCATGATGGATGCTTTCAGAGCTTTCTTGAATGAGCGTCTATTCATTAATCCTGTAAGTTCGTCCATTTCGCTAGAAATTCGAAGCTTATTTTCAGCAATTTTTTGTAAGGTTACATCACGTGAAACACATAAAATACTTGTCGTTTCTCCATTCTCATTAACTACAGGCGTAAGAATATTATCCCAATATTGGCGACCTTCACCTATACCACTCATACCAGCAAAACGACTATTTTTACCTTTAATGGCATCGTTAATTGCTTTTTGCCCTTTACTGCGTACTTCGGGTGGCAACAGGTCTAACCATTTCATCCCAAATTTTTTCTCACGTTCTCGACCCAATAAAGCCAAGCAACCGGAGCGGTTCATATGTGAAACTGTGCCATTCGGACGAACGATCTTAATACAATCTACACTCACATCAAGCATGTCGGTATGTGCACGTAACATGTCAGAAGTTTCACGTAATAAAACTGCACGTTCATGAATATTTGTACAGCTAATCATCCAATTGAAGTCGGCTATATTGGATTGCATACTTTGTGCTGATAATAGAAACCACTCATACTCACCAGTATGATAGTTTTTAATTCGACATTCTTTTTCGAATTTTTTTCCTGTTTTTTGTGCATGTGTCCAAAGGTTATACATATGTTCAGCATCTTCTGGATGAATGAATTTCATCCATTCTGTTTCAGAGATATGATGATTTTCGACACCAATATATTGCTTCAGTGCACTATTTGCATAGCGAGTAGACACACCAGTTACCCAAACTAAATGAGGTAATAAGTCAAAAGCGAATTGTAAGGCATCACTCATTTGTCCTTTAGATGGAATAATGACTTTCGGAGATGTATCGGCCTGATTCAAAATAGAATCACTTTGCAAGTAGCTGCGTGGCATATAGTTTCCTTTGGATTATCCGCATACTATTTAATATAAACTGAATAAAACAACTGTGTAATTTTTAATCGTGTTAAATATTTAGTTTAATTAAATGGTTTGTTCATTATGTCTAATTATATATGAAAAAATTATAAGTGTGAAATAAATCACATTTTATATGTATTGATATTCCTCATCAACGGCTCTAATTTACTCACTTTCAGATCAATTAACAAGCAATTGCCTGATAATATTTTTATTACTTAATATTAATTTTTAAATACCTGTATTATTTAAATATCAAGGAAATTGATCAGTTCGTTTTATGAGGGTGATTTTACATAGTTATCATTTTTATAATCTATTTTTAAAAAATAATAATTAAAACAGTATCTTGATTTTCATCTTACTTTTAAAATAAAGCCTAAAAAATATATGGTTTATTTTAGGCTTTTAATATTTTTAATACTATTGATTTTTATTTAAGTAATTTTTAATAATGATATTTACTTGCTCAGGTTGTTCAGCATGTAACCAATGCCCTGCATTTTCAATTGTTTCTAATTCAACATGATCGAATTGTTGATCAATTGCTTTTATATGCTCATCTTTAGAGATATATGGAGATTGTCCACCTCGAATAAATAATGTACGTTTTGACCATAATTTAAGCGCCTGCCAACCAATAATATCTGCATAATGATCAAAAATAAATTGGACATTAAACAACCAGCGACCTTTATTAAATCCTTTAAGTAAGAATTGGATTACCATCTCTTCTTTTAAGAAATTTTGCATGATTTCATAAGCTTCTTTACGGCTTGCTACGTTAGCTTGTTCTACTGCAAATAATGCCTTAAAAATAGAATCGTGGTGATTTTCTTGATAAGCAAATGGGCACATATCTAAAACAATCAAATTTTGTAAGCGTTTTGGAGCGAGTTCAGTCAATTTCATGGCAATTTTTCCACCCATGGAATGTCCAATTACAGAGAATTGTTCAATGTTTAAATGGTCTAATGTTTCTATGACATCTTGTGCCATGACCGTATAGTTCATTTCTTTATCATGTGCAGATTTGCCATGATTACGTACATCCAATTGAAGAACGGAATATTCCAATTGTAAGACACGTGCAATCATACCTAAATTACTCAAACTGCCAAAAAGCCCATGGATCAGTACAATTGTCGGTTTAGACTGTGGCTCAGCGCTTTTTTGAAATTCAAAATTGAGTAGCATGACATGTTTCCCTGAAAAATATAGATCTACTTCGAAGCAGAGTATTATGCTAATTTTTTATTTATTCAATCATAATTTTCCCTAAATATTATAACGTTGATCTAGAACATTTAAACATAAAAATGGGATGCCTAAGCATCCCATAAGGATTTTGTGTCATCGGTTATTCAGGCATTTAAGTCTGAATAAAATAATTCATTTTCAATCTTAGTTTAATTTATTTTACTTGACCAATAACCAATTGTTGATTGAGTAAAGTTCTGACTTGTTTTTGAAGCTTTTGATTATCTACCTTTTTCTTTGCTGTCGCTTTAGCTTGATCACTAAAATAGCTGTAATGTGCTTTTTCATCTTTTCCTGCAAATTTCAAAGCAAGTACTTCATTTTGTTCAAAAGCTTGTTTCCAAGTTTGACGAACGGTTGCCCAATAGTCTTTGTTTTTATCCCAATATTCATAAGCTGGTTTAAAATCAAAATCTTTAACTAAAGTATAGTGGTTTACGCCAAGTTCACGTGCAAGTACGGTATTAGTTTTACTGTCAAATTTGACATTATCCTGTTCATGTACCCAACCCGTTGCAGTTAAAGCCTGACGATTAATACCAATAATCACATCGTAATCATCACGTGTTGTATGTTCACGTCGTGGTAATGGACGATAAGTTTCATTAGATGTCCAAGAGATTACGCCATTATTTTTCTCCCAAAGCCCCAAACCTGCATAGCGTGGAGAATCATCCACTTGCCAAACGGTTTGTAACCATTTGCCCTGTGCTTCTTCAGCTTTCAATGCAATTTTTTGCCAACGATAATTGCCTATATAGCTCCACATTTGCGTTGGTTGATATTCCCAATCTTGACGCCAATGCTTCACAACATGCCCTTCACCAATCAAAATATGTTGTAAAGAAACTTTATTGGCGGTGTTTTCAAGCACAATAACGGTTTCGTGTCCCTCAGATAAATCATTTTCTTTTAATTTATAACCTGCTTTAAGCGCATACAATTCTTCAAAACGAAAATCAACTTTATATTCACCTGCCATTTTTAAAATAGCCTGACGTGCCTGTTCTTGAGTCAGATTTTCATGCAGACTTTTTTGTAAAAATGCTTGTTTCAAATCCATTTGTGCATCCGTGGTTACTGTTGTTTTTTGTATTTCAGCATGAGTTACTGAGCACCCCAAAGCCAGTAACATCATAAAAAAATAATTCACACGTTGTTTCATAAATACATTCCAAACTTGTCTTAAGATACTGATTTATTTCATTTACATTGGCATTTTTAACGCTATTTTCTGTATTCTGAAATCTATCAGATTACTATTGTAAATTATTATGATAATCATTACCATTTGCAATTATAAATATTTTCAATAGCGAACCACCGTGAACAAGTGTTTTTTTGTGAATACGCAACCGATTCCATTTCGTCTTGCTGTCTTAAGTTTGGCACTGATTGGTTGTGGTCTAGGTACCCCAAATAGTGCTATGGCGGAATTGAATGCGGATCAAAAAATGCAGCCGATTGTGATTACCGCAACACGATCTGAAAAAAAATTGACGGATAGCCCGATCAAAACAGAAATTATTGATCAAAAAGAATTACAACGTACCAATGCCCTGACGCTCAAAGATGCGCTTGAGAATGTTCCCGGTATTTTATTAAGAGAAATTCATGGCAAATCGGGCTATGAAATTTCATTGCAAGGCTTAACCAGCGATCAAGTTCTTATTTTAATTGATGGTCTTCCCCTCGCAGCAAGTACCAGTTCCACAGTTGACTTGGATCAATATTTAATCAACGGTGTTGAGCGCGTTGAAGTGGTAAAAGGTGCAGCATCGGCACAATATGGCTCGTCTGCCATGGGCGGAGTCATTAATATTATTAGCCAAAAAGTCAAAGATGGCATATCTATTTCAGGTCAAGTCGATATAGGCAGTTATGGCAAACAAAATGCCAACGGTAAAAGTGCTTCGGTGAACAATCACCATGAAAAAATAAATATTGAAGCAGCACAAGGTCGTTTCAAAGGGCGTGTCAGTGCTGATCTGTTGTCAAATGATGGCTTTGCGGTAGATCCCGATTTATACCCTTTGCAAGGTGATCAACAAAAACGTCAACAATATGCTTTATACGGTGCATGGCAGCCGTCTGATCAATTTTTACTATGGGCAGATTTTAATGACTACCAAGAAACAGATCATCAACGAAGTTTAAATTTTGTTCCACCTTTTTATTTACAGCAATACAAAGTAGAAGATATTGAGCGTCAGCGTTTTAGCGCAGGCAGTCAATGGAATATTCTTGATGATTTAAAGCTTGATATCAAAGGTGTACATGAAACTTATGACACTACATCCACACAAACTTTAGATAGTTATTTATCGGCATTACGCCATTCAAATCAAGAAAATAATCATGTCAGCACACAACTGAGTTTGCCTAAGTGGCGCAATCAAAATTGGCAATTGGGTTACGATTGGCATGAAGAAAAACTCGAACAGAACAATAATGGAAAATTTGAAATGCAAGGTGGCGCTGTCAGTCGAGATCGTCATGAATTTTATCTACAAAATGATTTAAAACTTAGCGATAAGCTAGACGCTGTAATAGGTTGGCGTTTCCAAAATGATGATGATTTTGGCGATCATAATGCATTTAAATTAAGCACAAAATATCGTTTTTATGAACAGAATGACTTACTTGCCGATCTACGTTTCAGCTATGGGCAAGGTTATCGGGTTCCGAATTTAAAAGAACGATTCTATTCTTTTGATCATAGTCATTTGGGTTATATCGTCATTGGTAATCCAAACTTAAAACCTGAACAATCAGACAGTTATCAACTTGGTTTAAGTCTAGTCAAAAATGATCTATGGAATGCAGATATCAACCTCTTTTGGAATGATATTAAAGACTTGATTCAAACAGATTATGACAATGCCGCCGTGATCAATGGTATTACCCAATATTCTTATAGCAATGTTGCTCAAGCTGAAACGAAAGGAATTGAAACCACAGCGCAATGGCAACTTTCCCCACAAACACGCCTCAATGCAGCTTATACCTATACACAAGCCAAAGATAAATCGACAGATTTAGATCTCACTCGCCGACCTGAGCACATTGCCCGACTTGGTGTCGATTATGCCTTCACGGATGCATTGGATGTCAGCTTACGTGCACGTTATCAAAGTGATGAATTTGGTGATAGCGCCAACAAACATACCTCGCCTGATTGGTTCAGTTTAGATGGTCAAATTGAGTGGCAATTTTCGCCTTATCTGACGGCATTCGCAGGTATGGATAATATCTTTGATGAACAACGTGATTTTAGTGCGGCATTTGATTATCGCCCGATTGCGGGGCGTTATAGCTATATGGGTCTACGTTTCAATTGGCAAAAAAGTTTAAATCATTAATCACAGTTAGATCAGTCTGAAATCTAGAAAGATTTTTAAATTTTATAATTCAACCATTTTTCAACAAGATGCTTTAAAACTAAGGAAGTAGTACATGAACAATCGTTCTGATTTGAGTAAAACAATAATGTCGAGCTTTACGACATCTTTAACCATGACGCAGCTCTCTAAAGTCATGGCATTAACTACATTGGGGCTAATTTTAACTGCATGTGGTGGTGGCAGTTCATCAAATGACAATTCAAACTCAAATACAGGCGGTGGTAATGTTACACCACCCGCTTCTACCGATTTATTTACAGTCAAAGCAAAAGAATGGAAAATTCAACCTGCATCCAATATGTCTTATTGTTATGACATTGATACGCAAGCACAAATCAGTTGTGATGGCAGTGATTGGGATTTGAAATTTGCAATGGGTACACGAACGCCATTGTTATTTACCAATAGCGGGGTGAGTGGCTCAGGAACTGGTGGTGCTTTATATTCTCCATTTGATGCTAGTTGGGCAACGCTCAGTAAAGAAAAAGATGCAACTCAAGCAGGTGCATTGCCTGCTCAAGCATGGATTGTCGATGCATTTAGTAATGCATTTATGGACAGTAAAAATGGTATAAGTAGTTTCTTTGAATATGATGTATTTGGTGATCATCGTATGTCACCGAATTTTAAGACTTATTTAGTCACAACTGATAATAGTTCAACCAAAGTCATTGGTACGGTTGAGAAACCTGTATTTGCTGTACAAATTTACAATTATTATCAAGGTTCTACCTCAGGTTATGTCTCTTTACGCTATATCAATACAGCAAATCCTGAAGATGTTCGAACATTGACAGTTGATGCAAGTAAAGGTTGGGCATATGTTGACTTAAATACAGGCACAATTAGTGACAAAAGCACGGGGTCATGGCAATTAGCTTTCAACCGCTATAATGTCCAACAAAATGCTCAAGTCGGAAGTGTTGTTGCCTCTCAACCTACAGGCTTTTATGATGCAGATGGTAAAGTCATCACTGAGAAATTTAAGGATAGTAATGCTTTTACAGCGACCTTAACAGATTTAAAAGCTACAACAACAGCAACAGTTTCAAAATGGGGTTCAAATACGATTACTTCTGTGTTGAATCCTGCTTACCAAGGGGCTTATCCTGCCAAGTTAAATTATGGTTGGTATAATTATTATCCAACCATTGAGGCAGCTCAGGCAGATGGTTTACAAGCTCCTCATATGCTCAAAGCCAATATTGACAATGCAACGATGATTCGTGGTAATAAAGGTTCAAGTTATGCACGTGTACATTTAAAAGAAATTAGCTATGCCGATCCAGCAAAGGTTGCAAGTCAATCGACATGGACCTTCGAATTTGATGTTCAACCGAGCAAATAAATGAAATGAGTTCTAGATGATAAGTCTTCTCTACTCTTTTCTTTGGGATAGATTGGATAAGTACGATGAAATCGTCATAATTCAGTGTTACAACCCATAACTATACAACATGGAGCTTTGGCTCCATGTTTATCGTTAATAACGCTAAATATGCAAAAATGATGCCTGTTATAAACCAAAGTTGAATGAATTATAAGAAAATTTCGTATTTCTGCTGTTGAGTCAGACTTCGATATACATATATGATCGAGCACGACAAATATCGTTTAATCATTACCATTATTGTAGGACTTTGACCATGTTTCAACATGTAGATGCTTATGCAGGAGACCCGATTCTTTCTCTTATGGAAGAGTTCGGAAAGGATGAGCGTAGTAATAAAGTCAATTTGAGTATTGGTCTTTACTACAATGAGGACACGATTGTTCCTCAACTTGAAGCAGTTAAAACAGCATTGAAAAAAATTGAACCGCTTAATGAAAAGGTAAAACTTTATTTACCTATGGATGGTTCAAAGTCTTATAACGCTTCTACACAACAATTGGTATTGGGTGAAAACTCACAAGCTCGCCAAAATGGTCGTGCAGTGACGATTCAAACTTTGGGTGGTTCAGGTGCACTCAAAGTCGGTGCAGATTTCTTAAATAAATATTTTCCTGATTCTGATATTTGGGTCAGCCAACCGACTTGGGACAATCACATTGCGATTTTTAATGGCGCAGGCGTGAAATCACATTTTTATACTTATTTTGATGCATCTACCAATGGTGTTGATATTGAAGGAATGTTGGCAGATTTACAGACTATTCCTGCAAAAGGTATTGTCTTGCTCCACCCTTGTTGTCACAACCCAACAGGCGCGGATTTAACACCTGAGCAATGGGATCGCGTGATTACTGTATTACAAGAGCGTGATTTAATACCATTCCTCGATATTGCCTATCAGGGTTTTGGTCAAGGTCTTGAAGAAGATGCTTATGCAATTCGTGCGCTTGACAAATCGGGTATGAATTTTATTGTTAGTAATTCATTCTCAAAAATCTTCTCAATTTATGGCGAGCGTGTTGGTGGCTTAACGTTCGTGGCAGACGATCAAGAAACGGCATTAAAAGTTTTAGGTCAACTTAAAGCAACTGTACGTCGTATCTACTCTAGCCCACCAACAACAGGTGCGTTAGTGGTTGATACTGTCTTGAACAGCCCTGAATTGACTGCACAATGGCATGCCGAATTGAACGAAATGCGTGAACGTATTATTCAAATGCGTCTTTTACTGCAAGCAAAACTTGAAGCTGCATTACCAGAGCGTGATTTTAGCTATCTTGTGAAACAACAAGGTATGTTCAGTTATACAGGTTTAACTGCAAACCAAGTCGATACTTTAAAAGATCAATACGGTATTTACTTGCTTCGTAGCGGTCGTATTTGTGCTGCAGGCTTGAACTTGAAAAATATTGACTATGTGGCAACATCTTTTGTGGATGTGTTAAAAACAGTCGCTTAACACAACAAAATTTATAAATTAAATAGATCTTTAGTTAACTAGAGATCTATTTAGATTTGACAATTTGAGTTATTTTTGTACAATATCTATTCCTCGCCCCTTTCTTATAAAGAGTAACGCCAATGAAGTAAGTCATTTTCTCATCATTATTTTTTAATTTTTTTTTGATGTGTAAAATAGACCATACTCTAGGCAAGATTTCTCTATAACTATATTTTCGTTTATTTTTTTAACATATACGTTTTATTTATAGCACTCTATTCCTACAAAATCATTTTGCACGTCCTCAAACTATGGGGATTGTTATGACTCAGCAAGCTTGTGTAATTTCTAATTTAAGCTATGAATTTCCAACTCAATTAATGTTTGATCAGCTTAATTTTGTACTATTTTCGGGACAAATATCGGCATTGATTGGTCGCAATGGTTTAGGAAAATCACTTCTTTTTAAGCTTTTACATGCTCAAAATAATTCAGAATTTGCTTTTTCAGGGAATATTTCATGGAATATACCGCATGATTATTTACCTCAACTACAGCGTTTGAATGCAGATACAATTGCGCATACCTTAGGAGTTGAGCATTTACATCATGCTTTTTTACGTATTGAAAATAATACAGCAACTTTTGAAGATTATGATTTGGTTGAACATTGTTGGGATTTACCACAACAATGGCAAAACATTTTGCTCAATGCTAATTTACCGACAGATTTAGAGTTTCCTGTGCATCAACTCAGCGAAGGTCAAAAAACTAAATTAGCATTGTGCCGTTTATTCTTAAAACAGGATCATTATTTACTTTTAGATGAACCAAGTAATCATTTGGATGCCTCTGCTCGTCAATGGTTAATAGAATCAATTCATGCGCATAAAGGTGGTGTTTGTATAATTAGTCATGATCGCCAATTGTTGAAGCATGCTCAGCATATTTTTGCTTTAAGTGATCTTGGACTAAGACATGTTTCTGGAAATTATGACGATTACCTTGAGCAATATCAGCTACAATTGAATGCCTTAACACAATCAATTCAACAGGAAAAACGTACATTAAAACTACAATGTAAGCAACAACATGAAACTCTGATGAAAACACAGAAACGACAACGTAAAGGAATTCAATTAAGAGCAGCAAGTTCTCAAGCAAAAGTTTTGTTAGATTTTAAGAAAGAACGAGCTGGACACAGCTTTGGAAAACTTAGAGCACAACAAGTTCGTCAAAATGAAGAAAGCTATGAAAATTTAAATGAAAAACAGAAACAATTTGAAAAAATTAAGCCTCAAAAATTTGAATTTCATTTTCACTCTACTCAATCGGGTGAAATTTTAAGACTTAATGATATCAAAATACCTTACCGACCTGATCTAAACATAAAATTTGCTGTTCATGTGGGTGAAAAACTTCATCTGAAGGGCAAAAATGGTGTTGGTAAATCCACTTTACTAAAAATGATTCATCAGCATGAGCATGGAATAATTCAAAACCATTTACAAAATGCAGATGTTTTCAAAATTGGACAAAGTATTTATTTAGATCAAAACTTTAGCTTATTAGATGATGAACTCACTGTTATAGAAAACCTAACACGCTTTAATCCCAATATTCTTGAGGTTGAGTGGCGTGGTTTATTGGGGCAATTACGCATTCGCCGTGAAAAATCTCTACTTCAAATTGCGCAACTCAGTGGTGGTGAAAAACTAAAAGTGGCATTACTTGCTATCAGCCATGCACAGCAAAATGTTGATTTATTGCTTTTAGATGAACCTGAAAATCATTTAGATATTGAATCTAAAGCATTACTTGCACAAGCAATCTCACAATTTAAAGGTGCAAGCATCTTAGTTTCACATGATGATATTTTTGTAGATCAATGTGGAATTATTGATGAATATATATTGAATTAGCCTTTAAACAAACACCTGAATAAATTTAATTTATTCAGGTGTTAAAACCAATTATGAATTAACCACATGATGCTTGAATAATTTTTTTGGTTGTTGGATCAACAACAACAGTCACGCGATCTTCTCTATAATCCATTGTAACAGGTTGATTTGGTCCTACTTTACGTACATGACTTGCTTTGGTCAGTGACTTAATTTTTGCTTCTGATAAGTCATTTTGACCAATTAAAAGTGTTGCTTGATCTGCAATACATAATGTAGTTGGACTCTGCGATGGTGTAGAAGTACATGCAGAAACGGCTAAAGATAGAGCAGCTAAAAATAAAATTTTTTTCATAAGAATCATCATCCAAAAAATACAACATAACAAAAAAAAGTAAATATATCGGTATGAAATATCTAAATTTTATGTACTTATCATGTAAATGAGAAAGCTAACGAATATTGATCTGTAAGCTTTCTCTAAATTAATTTTTCTATAAATTAATTAATTTTAAAAATGAATGACCGTGCGAATCGATTTACCTTCATGCATTAAATCAAAGGCTTCATTGATTTTTTCTAAACCCATTGTATGTGTAACAAAAGGTTCAAGCTGAATATCACCTTTCATGGCTTCTTCAACCATTTTTGGTAATTGAGTACGACCTTTTACACCACCAAAAGCTGTTCCCATCCACTTACGACCAGTCACCAATTGGAACGGACGAGTTGAAATTTCTTGACCCGATCCTGCAACACCAATAATCACTGATTGTCCCCAACCACGATGGGCACATTCAAGTGCTGAGCGCATGACATTGACATTACCGATGCATTCAAATGAATGGTCTACGCCCCAACCAGTCATTTCGACAATCACTTGCTGAATTGGTAGATCATAATCTTTTGGATTTAAGAAGTCTGTTGCGCCAAATTCTTCAGCTAATTTGAATTTTTCAGCATTTGTATCTATGACAATAATACGACCTGCTTTAGCTTTACGTGCACCTTGTACAACTGCAAGTCCAATACCGCCCAGTCCAAAGACAGCAACACTATCACCTGCTTGAACTTTTGCTGTATTGGATACTGCGCCTAAACCTGTCGTTACACCACATCCAAGCAAGCACACTTGCTCAGGATTAGCTTCAGGACTAATTTTTGCCAATGAAACTTCAGCAACAACGGTATATTCACTAAATGTTGAACAGCCCATATAATGGTAAATAGGTTCGCCGTTATAAGAAAAACGAGTTGTACCATCAGGCATTACGCCTTTGCCTTGTGTTGAGCGTACTGCAACACATAAATTGGTTTTATCAGATTTGCAGAATAAACATTCGCCACATTCTGCCGTATATAATGGAATAACATGATCGCCAGGTTTTACTGAAGTCACACCTTCGCCAACTTCAACAACGACACCTGCGCCTTCATGTCCTAGAACGGCAGGAAAAACACCTTCAGGATCATCACCTGATAAGGTAAATGCATCGGTATGGCACACGCCTGTATGGCTGATTTTTATGAGTACTTCACCTTTTTGTGGTGGCGCAACATCAAGCTCTACAATTTGTAGCGGTTGTCCTGGTCCAAATGCCACTGCAGCACGTGATTTCATCGTGAGCACATCCTTTATTGAATTACATAAACAGAGCCAATACAGTAACCTTTTTTACTTTACAGATTCAAGGTATAAAGGAATGATATGCTGTATTAATCATGGATTAAAAAAAGACCAATGATTGTTAAAAATTCACAAAATGAATCTGTAAAGATTATTTCAATATTCGGTGTAACGATGATGATTATGCTATTAACGGGCTGTGCACTTCCACGCAATCAAGAATCTAAACTACATCAAGAAACACAAACTCATCCTGAACAATGGATTAAAACGTCGCAAGAACGTGCTCAAGTCGATGCTGGAAAAACCGGTTATATTGCTATGAGCGACGCCTTTCAAAGTATTGCTGCACGTATACATTTAATTCGTGAAGCACGTCATACCTTAGATTTACAATATTACATTTGGGCCGATGATTTTATTGGCAAATTAGTACTATATGAGTTGTTGAAAGCTGCTGATCGTGGTGTTCAAGTTCAGCTCTTAATCGATGATCAAAATGGTACAAAACTAGACCCACAGTTAAAAGCTTTAATGGCACATCCAAATATTCATATCAAATTTTATAATCCTTATAAATATCGAAATTTTAGAGTTATAGATTATTTATTACGTGCTGCAAAAATTAACCGCAGAATGCACAATAAATTAATTATAGCGGATGGCACGATTGCAGTTACAGGTGGGCGCAATATAAGTAGTGAATATTTTGATGCAAGTTCATCATTTCAATTTACCGACATGGATATATTATTTTTAGGTACTGCTGTACACCATGCAAATACTGTTTTTGCTGATTTTTGGTATCATCCACTGAGTTATCCTGCACAGCAATTGCTTGATACAGGTACAGAAAAAGATTTAACCAAACTTCGAGCGCAATACAAAGATTTAGAAAAACAAGATCACTCTACAGATGATAAAGTGGATGCAGAACAAAAACAGTTAGCACAACAATTAAAAGAAAATCGGATGCAATGGGCAGAGGCAAAATTCCTCGCCGATTCACCTGCTAAAACTTTAGATCAAGCGAAAGATCAGCAATTGATTATGTATCAAATTGAAAGAGAAATGGGACGACCAAAGAAAAATTTAGATTTGATTGCAGCTTATTTTGTACCTACTCAAGTTGGAACAAATTATCTAACCAATCTTTCCAAGAATAATATTGATGTTAGTGTCCTGACCAATTCATTTGTTGCCAATGATGTTGTATTAGTACATGCATTTTATCAAAAATATCGTAAAGATCTGCTCAAAAATGGCATAAAACTGTATGAATTTAAACCCTACATTGAACGTAAGCGCCGTACTTGGTACGAAATAGCAACAGGTAATGTGATCCCCGAAAAAGGTAAAAGTAAATCGAGTCTACACGCGAAATTTATAAGCCAAGATGATCAGGTTTTTATTGGCTCCTTTAATCTTGATCCACGTTCATTTCACCTTAACACTGAAGTTGGTTTAGTCGTCAAATCAGTAGATTTAGAAAAACAAATTAATCAGTTGTTCAATGAACATAAATATAAAGTTGCTTATGAGGTAAAACTCAATGATCGGGGTGAATTAATTTGGTATGACCATCAGTCAAATGGAAAAATTCAAACGTACAGCCATGATCCGCAAACAACAAAATTCCAACGTTTTATGATGTATTCTGTTTCTTATTTACCAATTGAATGGTTAATGTAATTACATATAAATTACACTGTTCGTACTTTTATGAATTTAGCCTACCATTTAGATCTTTGTTAAAAACAGACATAAACCTTGATGCTCTTTAACTAAATTAACGTGCTGATAGCTAGCTTGTTTTAAACGCTGAAAATGTTCATATTTCGACATATACAGTTCGTTATTTTGCATCGCATCAGAAGCAAAAATATGATCACACACTAAATAACTTGCATTAGGTTTAAGTAGACTTTTAACCTCAATATGAAATTGAGTAGCATGATGTTTATGTCTTAACTCATGTAATGCTTGATGAATAATCACGACGTCATAATGTGCTAAATCATCTCGCCATTGTGATGTTTTAAAATCTGCAATAACATAACTTGCTCGCTCTAACTCGCCAGAAAGTAACTTATTTTTAGAAAGCTCATGCATCGCTTGAGAAAAATCTACAGCGCTATAGTGGATATTTAGACAATGACTTAGTAGATGTTTTGCCAAAAAGCCTGGACCTGAACCTATTTCTAAAACGTGGATTGGGAGAGTATTTTTAATATGATCTCGTTGTTGTTCTAATTCTTGAATAAAACTGACATAATAATCAAAAAAGTCATAACGCCAAGGACGTTTATCATTGGCTTCATTTGCCCAATTTAATGCATCTTGAGGGTTTCTGAGGTCGATTGGACTTGGTACATCTTGAATATTCATAAACTTATCCTATTTGGCTTCTAGTTTTATCATCGCCAGCAAATAACTATTTATACTTATTTTCAATATATATAGGAATAATTTTACTCAGCTTTATTATTGTTTTACTATGCTCAACTTGCTTAATGCCCTATTTTTAGTTAGCTCTTCTCCCCATGCAGTTTTTTGATTTAAGTCAGCAATTCAATCTCAGTAATATTTTAGTTCCCCGTAAAACCTTAGATGATCTTAAAGAACAACATTGGTTTTTAAGTAAGGTTCGTGTCGAATATAACTGTATTCAAGAACATGATATTTTACAAGGTCAAGTCGTACTGAAGTCGAATCAAAATATTGAAATAGAACTTGAGTGGCAAATTGTTGATACAGGTCATGAATTACAAGTTTTATTTAAAGGTATAGAAACTATTACTGTGGATGAAACCCTAGTCGTTGTCAAAGGTGCACAAATCATTGATGAAAATAACTGCCCTATCAGTACCCAACTGCTCAGTCTATGGATTGATGGAACATTACTTCCTCTTCTGCCTCATATTCGTCAAGAAATAAAAGCTCGACTTAATTTATGGGATTATGTGGAATATGAAGACTAATGCATTAGATAAAATGCTAATGGGTCTAAAATTGTAGAATTAATCAGCTTCTTTTCCAATTTCGATGTTTTTTAATGCTGAAAGCGCCAAAGCTAATACATCAAATACTTTTTGATCAATGCATTGTGCAACATTAAATCGCATAAACTGCCCAGCATTTTCAGCTTGGCTAAATGAGTTCCCTGGCGCTAAGATCACATCATATTTTAAACATAATTTTGATAATTCAGTGGCATGAATACCATCAGGGAGTTTACACCACAAAAATATTCCTGCTGTCGGTATGATCCAAGGATGGATCTCTAATTCTGCAAGCTTCCGAATGGTATCATTCATGGTTTTTAATAAGTATTTTTTCAATCCATCTAAATACTTGGGATAACTGCTATCAATTAATGCTTGATAAATAATTTCAGCATTTAAATGGCTATGACTAAAATTTGTTGCAATCCTTAAATCGATCAATGCATCAATGCGTTGTACTTCGGAAATGATGTATCCACAGCGGACAGCGGCTGAAAGTGTTTTGGTAAAACTACCAATTTGAATGACTTGTTTAAAACCTGTTAGTGCAGCATAACGTGGTGCTGATGTTGTTTCAAAATCAGCAAAAATATCATCTTCAATGATCAAAAAATTAAATTTTTCTGCAAGTTTAGAAATTTGATATATCGTTTGTAACGAAACGATTGCCCCTGTGGGATTATGAATTGCTGAATTGGTTAGATAAATTTTAGGTTGAAGATTTAGTGCTTGCTCAAATATTGCTAAATCTGGACCATGCTCAGTAAACGGTATGGCAACGGCTTTAAGTCCATGCGCTTGAATCAATGCTCTAAAATTAAAATAACAAGGGTCATCTATTAAAATAACATCTCCCGCTTTCAGCACATTTCTAAAAATAAGATCTATTGATTGTGTAGCAGAATCGGTAATGAAAATCTGATTCAAATTTATTTTTAAATTATAAAGTTCTTTTTTCCGTGCAATATATTGTCTTAGTTCATTGTGTCCATTTGGCTTGGAATAATCGGTTAAAAAAATACGCTCAGATTTTGCAGCTTGCTTGAGTGCTTTACGAATCGTTTGTTCAGGCATCCAGTGACTTGGTAACCAACCACAACCCGGCTTTAATGTGTCTTTATTTGCTTCTAAAGATTGTCTAGAAATCCAAAGCGGATCAATTTCACGCTGATATTGAATTGGTGTTTCAGTATTTAGAGTCGGTTCAATTTTACCTAATACATAATAACCAGAACCTTTTCGAGACTCTAAAATGCCTTCTGCTACTAATCGTGCATAGGCTTCCACAACCGTCGAAATTGAATAATTGAGTTGTGTCGCCAACTGACGAACAGAAGGTAAACGAGCACCTACTATCAAAGACTTATTTGAAATTTGATCTTGAATAAATTGCACTGTATAGGTGATTTTAGTTTTGGCCATATAAAATACGTCAATAAAATTTAAAAATTGTATTGTTTAAATAAGCATAACAGTTTCGAAAAACTGTATTTGATTGTAGCTATTCCATTATTTAAAAATATCGTTAAATCATCATAATTTCAATGCGTAATTTAGTACTTAAGCCATGAGTGACTTTTTGATGAATAAAATAAATATAGGTTGGATCAATGGTTTTATTGGTGTAGCGATCTTTGCTGGATCATTACCTGCGACACGAATCGCCGTGATTGGATTTAGTCCTGAATTTTTAACTACTGTTCGGGCTTTAATCGCTGGATTCATCGGGCTCATGTGCTTATTATTGCTTAAACAAACAAAGCCTAATTTTCAACAATTCAAGTCATTAACCATTGTAGCTTTGGGTGTTGTTATTGGTTTTCCATTATTTACAGCACTTGCTTTGCAAAGTGTAACCTCTTCCCATGCGATTGTTTTTGTCGGCTTATTACCGCTAGCTACCGCTATTTTTGCTGTTTTACGTGGTGGAGAAAAGCCAAATTTGCAATTTTGGTTATTTGCAATTTTAGGTAGTACATGTGTCATGGGTTATATGTTTTACCAAAACCAAAACTTTAATTTAAACATTGGCGATTTCTATATGTTAATTGCCGTTATAAGTTGTGGTTTAGGTTATGCTGAAGGTGGAAAACTCTCAAAAGACTTGGGTGGTTGGCAAGTCATCTCATGGGCACTGGTTATTACATTACCGCTGATGTTCATTGGAACAATCTACTATTTCCCAAACAATTTTAATGCTGTACATACCGCCCAAATTTTAGGCTTAATTTATGTATCTGTATTTAGTATGTGGCTTGGTTTTCTATTCTGGTATAAAGGTTTAGCTCAAGGCGGAATCGCAAAAGTAGGACAAATTCAACTCTTGCAACCTTTTATTGGGTTTTACTTTTCCTATTTATTGCTTAATGAAAAAATTGATTTATCGATGATTGTTGTCTGTATCGCAACCATTATTTGTGTGGCGTTAGCAAAGAAATTTGCTTAAAAACATTTTATTTACTTCTTAAAGATACTTTAATAAAGAAATACTTATAAATTACTTTGAAGATATTAAACCAACATCTTCAAACAACTGTCTATAAGCTTCTGCTTTCTTTTCCAAAGCCAAAGGATATGCTCTAGAGGAAGAAGGCATACGATACAAAGTGATTTCGCGATCTGCAAACAGAGTTTTAACAGCTTGACCAATTTTGGGTTTTTCTGTTTCTTTTGGCATTGAAAGCATTAAGGTGTCCGTAGCTTTATCTCCTGTCGTCATAATGCTATGACATTCAGGAATTTTGGCTAAAAGCACTGTTAAATCCGTTGGTGTTTCAATCTGCAAAAATTTGTCTGAAGCATTTCCTGTTAAACGAATAACCTGATACGCCGTGTCAAAAATTGCAATGCCTTTTTCAGTTAAAAAATTTCGGATCTGTTGTTCTTTAAAATTCTTATTAGGTAAATCTAGGAAATGATCTTTATCGTTGAAAAAAATTAAACCAAAAATTCGCCACATATCATTTTGATAGTTTGGATAATAAAAATCCATTTTCCAACGTGTTTTTGGTGGTGGAAAACTGCCAAGCATCAACAATTTTGCATTTACTGGTAAGAATGGTTCAAGTGGATGGGTTTCGATAATAGACATATAGTTTCAGAATCCATACTTTTACTTATTTACGTTGAATTTTTTCAACAATTTGCTTTGCCCAAATTTGATAAATCTCTTTACTTGGATGAAACCCATCTTCTGCCATTTGTAAATTCAACGTTTTAAAATGCGCTAAATCAAATTGAATTAAATGATAGTCGCCTGCATTTTCAAATTTTCTCTTTTGCTCAATGAGTTTTTCTAATTTATTATTCATCGCACTTGAATATTGTCCAAACAACCAGCTTAAAGGGTTTGGTAGCGCAGGAAAGAGATTCATTGGAGGAACGCCAGTAACTAAAACCATTTTGGGAGAAAATTTCCTTTCAATTACAGTATAAAACTCATGTTGTTGCTGAATCCATTTTTGAGGTGAAATTAACTTAGTGACATCATTGACACCCACGGAGGTGATAACAATATCAAACGGTTTAATTTCCAACATTTGCATTCTTTCCAAAACTTGTAATGTCGTATCACCTGTTCTAGCTTCCAACTGATAACGCAGATCAAAGTCGTGTTGAAGCTCAGTTAAAATTGAGCCTAGTAAGGCATCTTGTTGATTTTCGACACCAACACCTGCTGCAGCTGAATCTCCAACAATAAGAATAGATAATGCTGTTTTTCCACTATTGAGCACTCCCTTACGTTGTCCTTTTGCTTCAGGTAATCGGAGTGTATTCTTTTTAACAAAATAGCCTTGAATCAATAAGGATGGCAATAGTGCAGCAGTGAGTATTTTCAGCATAATTTATAAGATGCATTAGAAGTGTGGTGCTTGCTATATCTTACACGTTTATGTCAATTTTTTCAGAACCTGATTTCGATCAAGCCTTTGAAATATTTCATGACAATATTGGGGATCAAATTACACTGACGGATAATTCAAGACAATGGATTGATCCCAATTGTAAATCAAGTCGTGACTTTAGCTCTAAAATTGCTGCTTATAAGCAATGGCTTGAAAAAATCATTATTCTTGTACTATGCTTTAACCCTGAAAAAGATACTTTAGATGAATCGACATTGAATGATTTCTTAGCATTGTTAAATGGTATTGTCAGTGCTTCAACGATTTCTCGGGTTAGATTACGTCATCAACCGAAAATTGATAGTATTTCATTTGTTGAAATTCCACGTAATACGACAATTAAAATATTTGGCACTCCTATTGATCAGCATTGGGTGAAAGTCCGTGTTTTATTGGATGATACGGAATCAGAAAGCTATTTACAGTTGGCATATATCGTTAAATCTTACCAATCCATACAAAAATTGCATCTAAAATATAGAGGAATATATTCCTCTATATCCAAAAAACTTGCGAAGTAAACAGATTGGGAATAATTTTTAAACCACCACTATCATCTTACGAAACTAGTTACTCATTCCAAAAGAACAAGGAATATTAAATAAAAACGGTTTAACCTAACTTATTTACAATGCTTAAAGGTAATACTTTCATCGCTAAACCGAGTGGCAACCATGGCCATTGTGGGACATAGGCTTTTACAGGCTCTTTTTCAATAGCTTTTACGAGTAAATGTGATCCTGTTTTCTCATCCACTTCAAATGGAAGTTTTTTCGCACCTTCATTAATTTCAGTACGAATATAACCCGGGAAAATTGTGGTCACTTTTATACGTGTATTGAGCAATTCTGCACGAATACCTTCTGCCAAATGAGCCACTGCTGCTTTACTTGCACCATAAGCAGTTAAATGTTTTGGCATACCACGAATTGCACTCATTGATGAAATCATCACCAAATGACCAAATTCTTGTTCACGAAAAATTTCTACAGCAGCTTCTGATTGTGCCAAAGCTGAAATGAAATTGGTTTCAATAGTAGCACGGTTAATTTCGAATTTACCACTGCCAATGCGACGACCATTGCCAATTCCAGCATTTACAATAACACGCTCTAGCGTACCAAACTCTTGTTTAAACTCACGAAAAACTTGGAAAACTTGATCATAGTTAGTGACATCCAATACTTTGGCAATCACTTTTACGCCATATTGATTTTCTAATTCTTTTTTTAAACTTTCTAGACGCTCTAAACGCCGTGCACAAATCGCTAAATTATAGCCCTTTTGTGCAAATTCACGTGCCATTCCTGCACCAATACCTGAACTTGCACCTGTAATTAAAATTGTTTTCGCCATGCGATTTTTCCTTTCCTTATCTTAATATTTTAGCGATAAATTAAATCCACGTAAGTAATTGAGCATCTTCGGCTTTTAGGTAATGATGTTCATTTAAGCTGAGAAGTTGAGGCTCATTTCCGACAAGGCGAAGAGTCGTCAAACTTGCATTGGCAATCGCCCAATTTAAAGCAAAGGTTTTTTCAGGGCTGAGTCCAAGTAATTTACCCACTGCAACAGAAATCACGCCACCTGACGTGAATACCACGGCATATCGAGGTTTTGTTTGCGCCAACTCATTACATAAATTTTGTAAAGTATCTTCGACACGGGCTTTAAAATATGGCCAAGATTCATCATATTCATGGTGATATTCGCCATCTGTCCAACGAGAAATTGCCCCTTCGAAAATTTTGGCTAAATATGCTCGAGGGCTAATTTCTTTAGCAACGTCTTGTTTCAGTAAATGCGGTTCATTAAAACGTGCATCATATTTGGCAAAAACTTGTTGATGATTAAACTCATTCCAGCCGACATTAATATGAGGCGTTGCATCAAGGAAACATTCTGCTAAAGAAAAATCTGCCGTTTGACGATGCCGTTGCATACCACCTGCAACAACATAAGGCTGTTCTTTCAAAATTTTCTGAAAATATTGTCCAAGCACAGTCGCTTGTTGCTCACCTGTCGTAGACAATTTATCGTAAGACTCAGCACCAAACGATGCTTGTCCATGACGAACCAAATAGATCGTGGTCATTTTGGTAATAATTCCTTCATTTTTTCGATATATTTTTGTGCAATTTCATTGGCTTCAATTTTTTGCTTACCAATCAATTTCAAGGCGCGAATATGTAGTGCATGAATGATGATCCAAAAATCTTTAAATGCAGGATTATCCGTTTGTTTATGATAGTAACGGTAGTAAATTTGCTGTGCGATAACAGCTAATCTAAAAATACCAAATACTTCATAAAATGCCCAATTTTCAGTTTTTAAACCTGTTTTTTCAAGATAATATTCCACCACTTCTTTACGAGTAAACATACCTTTCAAATGAGTCGGTTGACGCCGTGTTGATTTGAAAATTTGACCATCTGTGTCTTCAACCCAATAAGCCAAAGCGGAACCTAAATCCATCAAAGGGTCACCAATAGTTGCCATTTCCCAATCCAACACCCCAATCACTTGCGTTGGATTTTTAGGATCGAGAATGATATTGTCAAAACGCCAATCATTGTGAATGACACAACTTTTTGAATCTTCAGGAATATTATTTTTTAACCATTCACGGACAAACTTAAAACTCGGAACATTGATAGTATGGGCTTTATCATAACGTATATCCCAACCTTCAACTTGACGGCGACAATAGCCATCTCCTTTACCTAAACTTTCAAGTTTAGTTCCTTTGTAAGGCACATCATGCAGTTCAATGAGTTTATTTAGTCCATTAATGCACAATTCACGGACTTCTTTTTCACCAAAATTTAATTCAGGTGGAAGTTTTGCACGCGGAATAATCCCTTCGATGCGTTTCATTACATAGAAGTCACAACCAATAATGGATTCATCCTGACAAAGTGCAACCATTTCAGGGACTACAGGGTAAAAAGGTGCAAGCCAATTTTGCACGTTAAATTCACGAACCATGTCATGTGCTGATTTGGCTTTAGTGCCTTTTGGTGGACGACGTAAAATTAAATCAGCATTTTTATATTTTAGGCGATATGTCCAATTCGATGCACCACCTGAATATTGTGTAACTTCAACAGGACCTGATATTTCTGAACCATGTTCAATTAGCCAATTGCCAACGGCACGAACATCAAGTTCTTCACCTGTACGTACTGCACCACCAAGATCAATTGTTGACATTTTTATTCCCTAAACTGTTAACCTAATGTTTTATCGCGCTTTGTTTCAATATTCAATAATATTTTTACTTAGTAACATCATTGAATATTATAGATAAATTAAATCCTGATCTCAGCATAACATGCGTAATTTTAATGCTTACTTTTATGTGATCCATATCCACGTTTTTTTAGTTCTAATTTCGCAATCATCGCTTTATGAACTTCGTCAGGACCATCAGCGAGGCGCAGACTACGCGCTTGCGCAAAAAATCCTGTCAATGGAGTATCACGTGACACGCCCATACCACCGTGAATTTGGATTGCCATATCAACTACTTTTTCAAGTACCGAAGGTGCAACAACTTTAATGGCTGAAATTTCAGTGAGTGCTGCCATATTGCCAAATTTATCCATTTTAAACGCAGCATACAACGTCAACAAACGTGCTTGATCTATTGCCACACGTGCTTCAGCAACTCGTTCAAGATTACCACCCAATTTTAAAACCTCTTGCCCAAAAGCTTTACGATCCATACCTCGGTCAATCATCAATTCTAGTGATTTTTCTGCAGCACCAATACATCGCATACAATGATGAATACGTCCAGGTCCTAAACGACCCTGTGCAATTTCAAAACCTTGCCCTGCACCACCAATAAAATTCGTAATCGGTACACGGACATTATTAAAGCTGATTTCACCATGCCCATGAGGCGCATCGTAGTCACCAAATACAGGAAGCATACGTTCAATTTTTACACCAAGTGTATCGATAGGAACAAGAACCATTGAGTGTTGATGATGACGGTCTTTAGTTGAATCAGGGGTATGTGCCATAAAAATAATGATTTTTGCATTTGGATCGCCCAAACCTGATGACCACCATTTACGCCCATTTAAAACAATTTCATCACCCTCAATAACAGCTGTAGCTTGCATATTGGTCGCATCACTCGATGCTACAGCAGGCTCAGTCATACAAAAAACTGAGCGTATTTTTCCATCAAGTAAAGGTTTAAGCCATTGTTCTTTTTGTGATTCTGTACCATATCGCCATAAAACTTCCATATTGCCGCTATCTGGTGCATTACAGTTAAAAACGATAGGAGCAATTAAACTACGCCCTGAAAGTTCTGCAATATGTGCATATTCTTGAACTGATAAACCTTGACCAAGTTCAGTATCTGGCAAGAACATATTCCACAAACCCGCAATTTTGGCTTTATTTTTTAAAACTTCGAGTTGTGCAGGCCATTGCCACTTTGTCCAATCACCTCCTTGATTAAGATGATGAACATCATTCCAAAATTCTGTTTCTACAGGCTCAATTTCATTTTTTATAAATGCTTTGGTACGCTCAATATAATCTTGTGTACGTGCGGAAAGCTCAAACATCATCAAATCCTTTATTTATCTGTTCATTTACGCTTTACAACACATTAACCTTAAAACTATTATGAATAAAATGATTTAATTTGATTGCCTACTATGAATTTAATTCATCAAAATAGAAAAATTGATTTGTCTATTTTCCATCATTTAGATATTAATCTTTATCCACTTTTTATCGCCATTTATGAGCAAAAAAGCATTTCGAAAGCGGCACAAATGCTTTACGTCAGCCAATCGGCAGCAAGTCATGCATTACAGCGTCTACGCCAACAGTTGCAAGATGATTTATTTGTTCGTGCTGGTGCTAAAATGCTCCCGACCCCCTTTGCTGAGCAGATTTATCATCCCATCTGTCAAGCGCTATTTTCGATTCAAAATATTTCTCAGCAACGACTACAGTTTGACTCCAGTATGGTCAAAACTTTAAAAATTGCTGTACATGATGAAATTGAGCCAATTATTTTCCCACGCTTAATTCAACATTTTAATCAGTTGAATTTAGACATTCAGTTTCAAAGTTTTCGCCTAGACCGTAAAACGGCTGTGGCAGATCTTGCTGCACAGCAAATAGATTTTGTGATTGATTTACAACAAAATTATGGCGATAAAATTCAGTTCCAAACGCTTGTTCAAGATTATTATGTGTTGTGCACTCATCAAAATCATATTACTGCTGATGATTTTTTTTCTGCACCGCATATAGGTGTTTCTTCACGGCGTGAAGGAATTTTGCTTGAGGACATTCATTTGAATAAGAAAAAACAAAATCGGCAAATTTTCCTAAGATGCCAACATTATTCCACTGCGTTGCAAATTTTGGAGCAATATCCTACTGCGATGCTGAGTATTCCCAAAGGAATTTTGAGTCATTTTCAAATTCCAAAGAAGTTAAATGTTTTGGATTATCCTGTTGATTTACCGATTTTAAATATTGGTATGTTTTGGTATAAAGATTTATTGGAGAATTCAAGGCATTTATTTTTGAGGGGTGAAATGATTAAAATATTCACTTAGGCTATTTGTAAAATCGGTCAAGTATCTTGTATTCATCAATTCATTGTTGTTTTAACAAGTGATTATTGAGCTTAATTTTTCCGGAATCTCACTATTTTTAAATTTTGCTTAGGCTATTTACTGTATTTCAATGAATTTATTGATTAAAATAGAAACAAATCATTCTAAAATAAAAGTAAGGACATTCACCTGATGAATAATTTAGGTAATCCACTGGACACTCCTTTTGGAAATACAACACCTCAGTCAATAAATAACTCATCTTCGGATAGTCCCCTCTCCCCTAGCGGGCGTTTTACTCGTTTATCTTTCCTCGCTTGGAATTTTATTTTAGCGATGAGTTTTTCGTGTATTTTTACAATTTTATTTTCTCTTGGACTTACAGGATATGCAATTTCAGCCGTACAAGACCCTACAAATTCTTTTAGCCATCCGCTGACCATCATTTCAATTTTACTCGCTGTCTTACTGTGTATTGCATTTATAGCCTCCATTATTATTATCTGTATTAGACGTTTGCATGACTTAAATAAAAGTGGTTGGTTGGCTTTACTGATTTTTATTCCTCTTATTGGAACCATTTTTTCAATTTATATTTTTGTGGCACGAGGAACAAAGGAACGAAATGCTTACGGAGCGTTTCGCCCAACGGAACAAGCTGAAAAGTTCTTAGGCTATTTGTATCTCGCTTTTATGGCTGTTTTCTTAGTCTTTTATGTGGCTCTTCTTAGTATTGTGATGACTAAACCTGAAATATTCCAGCAACTTCCAAGTATGGTTGATTCAGAAATAACTTCAAATACCGCATATCCTTATGGTGATGATTCTGAAAACCATACTCCTGTTGCCCCTCCTATCGAACAAAATGTTCATATCGAAGAAACTCAACAGCGCCCATTACATGTGAATCGTGACACATCGCCTCAAATTGAAGCATCAGAAGATACTCAAACAACCGCACAAATTCAGTTAGACAATGAGTTACAACGTGCTAAAAATGAAGCAAATCATGTACAACAAAGTGCTGAGGATGCTGTTCGTGATGCACAAGCGGCGGCTGAAGCAGCAGTGAATGTAGCATCGTCACAATAATAGAATTAGGCAAAATATTTCATTTAATTCAAATACAACGGTTAGGATTCTCCAAGCCGTTTCAATTCATGTTGAATCAAAGTGCTTTTAGTTGAATCAACATAGTTGGATTTCAGTATGGTTTAAGGCTGAAAAACCAAGTACAAACCCGTATTTAGCTTTATCTGTATAAAACTGACTCAATGCAGTTAATGAAATTTGTTGTAGCGCTGCACCATCAACCAAAACTTGTTCAAATTTGATTGGGATATTTTTCTTAAAATAACACGCCATTTGCATATATGAACGCTGTTCGCCTATCTCACAATATTCACTTAAATATTGATCAAATAAAACAATAAATGACTGATAACGCCCCAAATACTATACCTGCATATCGGCTAAATAATCCGCATAGTCTCCTTTTGCATAAATTGCGCCAAAATAGATTGCATATACTGTGATGGTGCACTTCCTTCCATATAGTTACGATAATGCTTAAATGGTTCAATCAGTGCATTGGGTAAAATTAAATAAGAGAGCTTTAGACTTGGTAAAAGATATTTACTTAATGATCCTAACTAAATCGTGTGTTGATGATTCAAAGCAAGTAGTGCAGGTTTTTGCTGTTGTCCCATAAGAAAAGCATCATAATCCATCTTCTAAGATATAGGCGCCTGTCTGCTGAGCAAGTGCAATCAATTGTTGCCTACGCTCTAAACTCATTTCTACACCAGTTGGAAATTAGCGGGTGTGACATAAATGGTTTTTAAATCGATTATTTTTAAATAGTCAATATCATCAAGAAATTCTCAGTATTTATTGTGTATGCCGATTAAGATTGGTCATTTGTGCAATTTCATGACGTAATACAGCATGACCACCACTGTTATCTTTTAAGGAAACTTTTAGCCCATCTTGTGCCAAAACTTCTTTTTCTGCTTCATACCATTTTCGAAATGGAAAATGGCGTAAGTAAAGTTTGAATAGATTGAATAAATTCATTCATCTCTTTTAAGCTACTTGTTCAGTTTGGCGACTCATTTCTAAATGATGCTTCAAAATTGTTTCGGTAAACTCACCAAAAACAGATATTAAAAACACGCTCACGATAAAGTAAATCATCTATCAAATGTGCTGCATAATGCTCATCTATCCCCAATTGCAAACCAATTAAAGAGGCATTGTCCTATGCAATATACTGACAGGCTTGTGCCAAATGCTCAGATTTCTTTTTCCAAAACAATTTATTCAACTACCCCAAAATCAATGATCTGTGATTTCTCTTGTATTGGCTCCACAGTAACTCGATCAATCGTAATACCTGTTCGTGCTGTAAATTCAGAAAATAATTGCTAATGAGTGGCGCAAAAACATAAGTAGGATGAATCTGAACATCTGCCAACTGTACAAGATACTGATGTCCTTTCAATTTTGAATTTGAAGAAGAAAGACCACGACGTTGTTTATTCTGTTCTGTCGTCATGTCTGATAAATTTATTGATAGATCACAAGACAACAAACAATGTTTTAACGAATTAAAATGATCAATTGACTCAGCCTGCTAATACCGCATTCAATTGGAAACTCACTCAAATTTGACATCTCTGCTCCAAAACAACTCAATCATATTTACATTGCGCTACTTTCTAAAGTGGTCTTAATTTCATAAAGATAGTCGTCTGCTTCAAGAACTTATAACGTCCAGATGTTGAACAACGATAAAAAACGAATGTACAATTAGTAAAACTTAATAATAATCTTGTGGAATCAGTCATTTTAGGATTTTTGATGCAAAATTCTCGGGGATATACTCAAGTGAATATTTCAATTATGTAAATAACTTAACAAATAAGAAAATACTTAAAATGTGAAAAATATATGAATTTCAGTATATTTAAAGTTCTAAAAATCAAAGTAAAGCCAAAATATGAATGTTTTAAGTTGAAAAATGGTTATAAGTTTGAATAGAAGCCTTGTTTAAGCGACATTCAAACTAAGCATAAACTGTAATAAAAGTTTTTCAGACTAAGTCCAATTGCAACACACTCTCACTATCGTGTGTTTATTATTCTAAAACCTAACTTTTGCCAACGACATCAGAGAATTTAAAGTCCCTTCACGTAATGAACACGAAGTTTTGATGAGCGAATAAGTCAATCGAATACTCTAAAAGCATCTAAACTTTATTTAAATATCTATCCGAAACCCCTTAAAACTTCTTGAGTCTGTTGGTACATAAGCGGAACATTAAAAATATCAATCAACCAAACAAAGTAATCAATCAGATTAATCACCTTACAAAAACAACAATTTTTTATAGTTTAATTATTTTTTATTCATGACCTTACAATATCAAGTAACACTCATAATACAGGACTGATTTAAAAACTGAAATTTATCAAATAAATATTTGATATCAAAACAATAAAAGTCACTTGTTCGTTGCTATGTTGAGTAATACGAAATTGAGCATAGATCAACATGAAAATAGTACTCACTATTCTCAAATCAATACTGTTCCGTACAAATACTTTGGATTCAGGCTACGGTTAAAAGTATATAAATACCAAATATCACAGAACATCTTATCTTTCGTTAGGCGATTACTTATCGTATTGAACAATACCATCACAATGAATAGTATTAACATGGACAAAACTGCTACATAAAACAAATGAATAGTTTTCGCCAATTCGGTTTAATATACACGCTAAGGACATATTATAAAAAAATATAAAAAATGTCATATTTTAACATTGCCAATTACTTACAAAATTAACAATATATAGCGAATTCATGGCATAGCTTTTCTAAGACAATTCAAAGAATTTATAAAGTTTATGTAGAAAAACATGCCATAATATGCAAACTTTGCAGACATCTTGCAAAGAAACTTGCAACTTATATATTGGAGTAGACACAATGAGTTCGACCATTTTGGTCATTCACGGACCAAATTTAAATTTATTGGGCAAACGCGAGCCCGAAGTTTACGGTCACTTGACGCTGAATGACATCAATCAGCAACTCATTGCTCAAGCTCAGCAATCAGATATTAGTCTTGACACATTTCAAAGCAATTGGGAAGGTGCGATTGTAGATCGTATTCATCAAGCTCAACAAGATGGTGTACAGATGATCATTATCAACCCTGCTGCACTAACTCATACCTCTGTTGCTCTACGTGATGCCTTACTTGGCGTTGCCATCCCTTTTATTGAAGTACATTTGTCTAATGTTCATGCCCGTGAAGCCTTTAGACATCACTCATATTTATCAGATAAAGCCATTGGCGTAATTTGTGGCTTAGGTGCTAAAGGGTATTCCTTCGCACTCAATTACGCAATTGAAAAACTTCAATCTTCAATCCAATCATAAATTAGGACGACGAACCCATGGATATTCGCAAAATCAAAAAGCTTATCGATTTGATGATCGAATCAGATCTTCAAGCCATTGAAGTCAAGGAAGGTGATCAATCAATCGCCCTGACACGTCGTAATCCTGTGGTTGCAGGTGTTGCTCCTATTGCAGCACCAACTGAAGTAGCACCAGTCATTAAAGCTACATCACGTGGTGCAGTAGAAACATCTCCAATGGTTGGCGTATTTTACTCTGCACCAAACCCAGGTGAAGCACCTTTTGTCAATGTCGGTCAAACAGTTTCTGCTGGTGACACACTGGGTATCATTGAAGCAATGAAAATCATGAACCCAATTGAAGCAACACAAAGTGGCGTGATTGAAGAAATTTTGGTTAAAAATGGCGATGTGATCCAATTCGGTCAACCACTATTCCGCTACCGCGCGTAATTGATTGGGGATTGATATGTTGCAAAAAGTTCTCATTGCAAACCGGGGTGAAATTGCGCTACGCATCACTCGGGCATGCAAAACACTCGGAATTAAAACTGTTGGCATCTATTCTGATGCAGATAAAGACCTTATGCATTTACGCTTTGTAGACGAAGCTGTATGTATTGGTCCTGGTGCAAGCAGTGAAAGTTACCTTAATATTCCTGCCATTATTACTGCGGCAGAAATTACAGGTGCAGATGCCATTCATCCAGGCTATGGTTTTTTATCTGAAAATGCTGAATTTGCTGAAATCGTAGAAAGCTCAGGTTTTATTTTCATTGGTCCACGTCCTGAACATATTCGACAAATGGGGAATAAAGTTTCTGCCATTTTAGCAATGCGTAAAGCAGGCGTACCAACTGTACCAGGTTCAGCTCATGCAGTTACTCCAAATAATGCCCTTGCCGAAGCGAAAGAAATTGGCTTCCCACTGATCGTTAAAGCTGCCTCAGGTGGTGGTGGTCGTGGTATGCGTATTGTTGAACGTGTAGATACACTACTTGAGTCTGTTCAAGCTGCACAGCGTGATGCTGAAATGTGGTTTGGTGATGATACTGTGTATATGGAACGCTTCCTACAAAAACCACGTCACGTAGAAGTTCAAGTTCTTGCAGACGGTAATGGTCATGCAGTACATTTATACGACCGTGATTGCTCTTTGCAACGTCGTCATCAAAAAGTACTTGAAGAAGCACCAGCACCAGGTTTACCTGAACAAGCGCGCGCTGATATTTTAGAAGCCTGCGTAAATGCATGTAAGCTCATACAATATCGGGGTGCTGGTACATTTGAGTTTCTATTTGAAGATGGTGAATTCTTCTTTATTGAAATGAATACTCGTGTTCAAGTTGAACACCCTGTTTCTGAAATGGTGACGGGCATTGATATTATTGAACAACAACTTCGTATTGCGGCAGGCTTAGGTTTAAACTTGCAACAAGAAGATATTCAAGTTCATGGTCATGCGATTGAATGCCGTATCAATGCTGAAGATCCTTCAACTTTTATGCCTTCACCAGGTAAAATTGAAAGTTTCTATGCACCAGGTGGTGCAGGTATTCGTTTAGATTCACACATCTATCAGGATTACAGCATTCCACCGTATTACGACTCGATGATTGCTAAACTCATTGCACATGGTCAAGATCGTGAAACTGCCATTGCACGTATGAAACAAGCATTGGATGAGATGATCCTTACAGGTATTAAAACCAATATTCCTTTGCATAAAGATTTAATTTTGCAAGATAAAAACTTCTGCAAACAAGCAATGGATATTCATTACCTTGAAAAACATCTACTCAAACAATTGCAAGGTCATGAAAAAGATGCTTAATGCATCATTTGAAAAGATTTAAATCAAAAAAAACCTCTTTATGTAAGAGGTTTTTTTATGATTACATATTTTATCTATTTATTTTTAATTTCAATTAAATTTCAATTAAATCAATCATTATTACGGTAAAACACGGCGTAAGGTTGCAAAACACTTATCATCGGCTTCCGATGCACAAAAATTCAATGTTGAATTATTTTTCCAACGGACATAATACTGCGAAACTTCGCCCGACTGATCAACCTGATTACCAGAACAATCTTTTTCATTGTTTTCATACTTAATTTGCATAACTAACGCTGGCCATTTCTCTAAAGTATTGTCTGGAGATGGCTGATAGTCATATAAACCTGCTGACCACTCTTTACCACTATTCACTACAACCTCATTACCACCACGAAAGTTATAATATTCAACACATTTCTTATTTCCAGGAATATCCATCCCCCATAGACCTAAAATTTCGGGACGAGTCGTAATTTTTATTGTATTTGCCTGAACACCATTGGCTGGCAAAGTTTCCGCTGCAACTGCAAAATCAAAACCACAAAACAATAACGTGATAAATAAAGCTGTTTTTTTCATACCTAATCAGCATCTTAATGTCATATGTTTATAAATTAGCATAAATTTAGAATAAATCATGCAATATTAACCATATAGAAACAATCTGAGTATTTTCGAATCAAATCATCCGAAAAAACTAAACTACATCAAAATCATATTGATTTTTCTCCATAAAAATATATGCTTAATGGAAATAGACAATAAGATGTGAGTATTTCTAGCACTAATGTCTCACACGAACATTATAACGAATACAATAGGAAATTGACTTGTCTTTATCCATTCAATATTCAGACCAATCTTTCAAAGAAAATTTTCGTTCTTTTTGTATTGTTGGCATCATAATATTTGTTTGCGCACTTGCTGGAATATTAGGAAGACCCCTATTTTTCCTCGCTATTTTTTGGCCTGCAAATGCCGTATTACTCGGTCTATTTCTTCGTTATAAAAATTTAAGAAACATCGGTGGATGGCTCGGCGCATTTACAAGTTTTATGTTGGCCGATTTGGTCACTGGTAACTATTTTATCTTGACGCTCTTTCTAAGTATTGCCAATGTTTTAAATCCAATTGTGACTTTGGCATTATTACGCCTATTCAAACTCGATTTTAAAGAATTCAATAAAGGGATGACCTTTTTATTTTTATTCATTATCTGTGCATTTGGAGGCTGTCTTGCAAGTCCAGTATTTGCCGTTTTAACAATTCCTTATATCCCTAATACCTTTATGTCTACAGATCGACTTTGGGTCGACTTTGGTATGTGGTGGACAGGCGAAATTCTTAATGTCATTGCCTTCTTACCGATTCTTTTAGCAATCCCAGACAAAAAAACATGTCTAAGATTTATAAAAGATTGGAAAACCCTTCCCTTTCAGCCAAAAAATCTTACGCCAATTATTGCCGTAATTGTATCTGTTATTTTGACCCACTTTTTTATTGGTCCGGGTGCTATCATGTTCCCAATTGCTGCATTGGTTTTGTCATCACTCACTTATAATTTATTCTTTGTATCCATCATCAATTGCTTTGTCTGTATGATGATGTATAACAGTTTAACCGCATATTATATTGCTCAATCGCCTGATGCCTATTTAGCAACTACCATTTCAGTGCGAATCGGTTTATTCATGCTTGCTCTTACACCACTCACACTGACTATTATCAGTATGAATCGACAAAAGCTTTATCATCAAATTTTGTATTTAGCCAATCATGATGGCTTAACCACTGCAATGAACCGTCGCTATTTCTATGAGGAAAGTGAACGCGCGGTAACAATTACCCCAATAAAGCCCCAACAAGCCAAGACCGTCACTATTTTAATTTTAGATTTAGATCATTTTAAAAAAATTAATGATACTTATGGTCACAATGTCGGTGATCTTGTATTACAAGAATTCACAGTACAAGTCCGCAAACAGATCCGCGATTCTGATCTGTTTGGACGTTTAGGAGGGGAAGAGTTTGCGATTTTACTCAAAGATTTATCATTACAACAAAGTGTCGAAATTGCGCAACGCATTTGCAATACAGCATTTTCAACCCCAATTATCCTTGAAGATGGTCAAACACTGAATATCAGTGTCAGTATTGGTCTGAGTTATCAAACTTTGCCATACTGTATTCCTTTCCAACAATTGGTCAAACGCGCCGATGATGCACTCTATCAAGCCAAAGAGAAAGGTCGTAATCAACTTTGTCTTGAATCATCCTTACAGAATGAATTAAAGATGCAAATGCAGCATTCATGAAGTTAATATCAACAACATTCAATAGATAAAAATACCGCAAAGGAATTGCAAATGAAATTTTCAGAATATGTTCAATATGATGGGCTTGGATTGGCTCAACTTGTAAAATCTAAACAAGTGACTGCACAAGAATTACTTGAAACTGCACATGCTCGAGCGGAACAAGTCAATCCCAAATTAAATGCTATCGTCATCCCTATGTACGAACACGCTCGCAATAAAATAAAGCAACAAAATTTGCCTCAGGGTGCATTTACCGGATTACCTTTCTTACTGAAAGATTTACATCAAGAATATGCTGGTGTTGCAACTTCTTTTGGTTCAAATGCACTAAAACGAGCACATTATATTTCAAATCAAAGCTCTGAAATTGTTAAACGTTGGGAAAATGCAGGTGTCGTTGCGATGGGGCTGACCAATGCACCTGAATTTGGGATCAAAGGCATTACTGAACCTAAAGCTTGGGGTAGTTGCCATAATCCTTGGAATTTAAAATATAATAGTGGTGGTTCTTCAGGTGGTTCAGCTTCTGCTGTAGCTGCTGGAATTGTCCCAATTGCAGGTGCAAGCGATGGTGGTGGCTCTATTCGCATTCCCGCATCCTATTGTGGATTATTTGGTTTAAAACCGAGTCGTGGTCGTACGCCATGGGGTCCCCATTTTAGTGAGCTCATGCACGGCGCAGCAATGCAACATGTATTAACCAAATCTGTCCGTGATAGCGCAGCGATGTTAGATGCAACGCAAGGCCCAAACCATCAAAGCCCCTTTCATATTGCTCCTCCGTCTGAATCTTATTTAAATCTGATTGCAAAACCACCAAAACCATTACGAATTGCATTTTGTACTGAATCACCAGTGGGCACAAAAGTATCTAAAGATGCGGTTCTTGCGATTCAACTCACAGCTAAACTACTTGAATCACTTGGGCATCATGTAACGGAAAGCAAACCCGCAATTGATGGTATGCAACTTGCGAAAGACTTTACACTCACTTGGTTTAGCCAATGTGCTTATGCCGTTCAACAACTAAAATTACAGCACGGCGCAAAAAATAGTGATTTTGAGTTAGACACTTTGGCTATTGCAGCTTTTGGTGCGCAGACCTCTGCTTTAGACTATATTCGCAATCTCGAAAACTGGGGTGTTTATATCACACAAATGAATCGGTTTTTTGAGCAATATGATTTATACCTCATCCCATCTACTGCATCCGTTGCACCAAAAAATGGTGAAGTCAAAACACCTGCTTGGCAAATTCCAATTCTCAAAACACTTTTAAAAATTGACAAAGCACATATCTTGGCGAAAGGTAAACTGATTGATCAATTGGTGAAAAATAATTTGCAATGGGTACCCTTTACTCAACTTGCCAATATTACAGGGCTACCTGCGATGTCTGTGCCCCTATATTGGAACAAAAATAATCTACCTTTAGGTTCTCAGTTTGTTGCACCTTTTGGTCAAGAAGATGTACTTTTACAACTCGCGGCACAACTAGAACATGCACAACCATGGCATTCATGCTATCAAAGCATTATTGTCTAAGCTATTTAATACAATGTAATTCAATCTAAAATATCGTATTTAATTTAAATACGATATGATTTTAAATACGAATCTACATCATTTCTTATGCTTGTATTTTTGAAGGTAGTACTTTTACTAAGAAAAGTCCGAATATGATTGAACAACCTGCCAATTTAAAAATCATCTCCCCACCTAGGCTTTGCCAATAATGCCCTGCAAGTAAACTTCCAGATGCCACACCAAGCCCCCACATCGTGCTATACAATGCTTGCCCACGCCCTTGCTGACCTGCGGTAAAGTTTTGAAATATAATCCGCATTGCAATCATATGAAATAATCCAAAACTAAAGGCGTGCATCGTCTGTGATAAAAATTGTGCGCTAAAACTATTTGGAAAGGATCCTGCAATAATAAAACGTAATCCCGTCATCTGCAGACAAATACTTACCAAGACACGCCAACTTAATTTTTTCAGAAAAAATGTTGCATAGGCAAACATTATAATTTCAGCAATCACACCGACAGACCATAGAAAGCCAATACTTGTTGTACTAAAACCATTGGCTTTTAAATAATTACTATAAAAACTATAAAATGGGGCTTGTGCAAAAAGCATAATAAATTCAATGCAAAAAAAGGCAGATACCACAGGTCGTTTTAAAACAGGTAATAATGCTTCGAGTTGTTTCTGCGACTGCGGTGCATCTTGTGGCTCTTTGACTGTAAACGACCATAAAAATGCAGTAAATGCGATACATAACAACATAATGGGTAACATTGAAATATCAACAATTTCAAGCAATGCCCCAATACTAAATACACCAACAATAAAACCAATTGAACCCCATTTACGCACTTTTCCATAAAGCTCTGCACGGCGTTCACCAAGCCAAAATAAAGTCACGCCTTCAAATTGCGCCAATATAGCATTTTGGAAAAAGCTAAAAATTAGCATGAGCATAGCAACGGATTGAAAATCATTGGGAATAATAAAAATCAGGAACCAAATAACGGCTTCCATCCATGTTGCAATACGAACAAGTCGCATGCGTTTACCAGACTTATCTGCAACCCACCCCCATATAAAAGGTGCAAAAAATCGGGTAATAATTGCAATTGAAGAAAGTATGCCAATCTGCTCGAAGCTAAATCCCTGATCTTGCAAATACAAGCTCCAATATGGCATGAATGTACCAACAATACAGTAGTAGAAAAAGTAAAATCCACTTAGTCTGTGTTGGATTTGCATAGGTTGCATATAGTTGTATTCACTTGTATTTTCAATTAGTTACATAAATTAAAGGTTGCATTAGATTGCAGTCATTTGTTTACTTTTGCAGATCAACAGTCTACAAATCAGTCTACAAAAAATAATTTTGTGAATTGTAATAAAATTTGTAGACTGCAATCTATCTATTCAATTATAAAGAAAAAACCGCCCTAAGGCGGTCTAATTTTTTACTTCAATAATAAGTATCTTTGGTGAGGTAGCATATTCAGCTCAAACATATGTTCATAGTCATAATCTGGCAGTTTTAAATCATGCTTTTTGCATAGATCCTTTATTGCAGAAGTCATATAGAACATATTGTCATGCAACATTGACTCTAGTAATGGATTTAACTTAGCTAAGGTTGGACTGTGTGTTCTCCACCATGCTTGAAATAACTTGGCATGTATACACAGTGTTTCTATAGATTGGGTGTCATCTATATGAATATCCCCTTTTGCCTTAATCTGTAGCGTTTCCAGATAATCTATGGCACAAGGTGCCCGAAGAAGAAATAGTATCTTTCAAATACTTTGCGGAATATAGTCTGTTTTATTAAGAGAATATATAGCTACTTAAGGATTAAACTTTACTTTCATTATTATTTTTATTATTTATAATCATTTAACTTTATCAGCTATTATAAAAGTGATGAAAATGATTAAAAAATCTTTAAGTAAAATTATACTTCTTAGCCTACTGACCACACCAATGACTCTCGCTTTTGCATATGATGCTGCAAGTGAAGGACACCGAATGTCTCAACGTTTTGTGGAACAACAGCGTCTACAAAATCAACGAGAAAGAGAGATTCAAGCACAGCGCGAACGTGAGCGCCAACAGCGTGCAATACAAACACAACGTCAGTTTGAACCATCAAGACAGCAATATAATACTAGACCTGTTTCTGAAGCTGAAATTAGAAAAGATTTAAACGACTTAGTTGACTTCATTAACTCTGATGAGACTAGAGAGTCTACTGAATATATGAAAAATATGAAGCCGGATCCCGCGGTAGAATCAAACAGAAGATCATATGAATACGCTGAAGGTTTTTTTTACTCTGATGAATGACATAAATCGAAGAGCTTCAAAAATAAACCAATGAAGATAATACTTCAGTCCCTTATATTTGTTTTAAGCTTGCTGGTTTAGGTTAAGAAAAGCCCTTAGTAGAGGGCTTTCTCAAATAGCTTTTGTTCTATTGATGAAATACAAACGTAAATCGTCAAAAAAACATTTTAGTGCGCTAAAACCAATTATAGTTTCATGTAAAATACTGATACTTAACGATAACTTTTAAGCATTTCGCATAAGGTGTATTATGTTAATTTTAGGAAAATTTAACTAATGAGTGATCCTATTTGGAACTAATGATAAGAGAAGTCGACTAGGAAACTATTATAACCAAATAAAGTCTCGGTTTAGGCTGTGTCAAGTGATGTGTATTGTTGTATCACACTCATCTTCATTAACCTCAGATGATTTTTTATGATAACTATTTAATATTATTTTTCTTGTATCAGTTTTATTTTATTTACTTGTTTCTTTTTATCATTATTGATTTTCAGAAAACTGTTATATGGGTTAGGTATTTTATTTATTATACCTACACTCTATTTTTACACTAAATATTATCAATTATTACCCCTCCCACTTATAATGGTTTTGATCCAGCATCCAGTTCTAGGGGGCAAAGGGCTGAGGTATATTATTTTAAATTTGATGATTATAGTGAATTTTATTTCCGAAATAATATCAAAGAGTACAAATTAGATTTTAGTAAATTAAGTATAAATGATAATGTTTGTTTGACACTTCAGCGTAATAAGGATTTCAAAAACAATTTACGTAGGGCAAAAATAATTTCAAGTTGAACAAAGACTCATCTGAATAAGCAACCATTTAATATAATAGCACTTATGTGAAATAACCCTCAATTGAGGGCTTTCTCAAATAACTTAAGCTCTTTAGCACGACGATTTACAAGCCTCAGTTGTCTTTTTATAAATTCAAAACATTTAAGAATTAACTTATTAATGACAAAATACTAAATATTTCTACTTGAATACAACAGCTTTAAATTGCTAAAACACTAGAACCGAATGTTTTTATTTATTAATAAATAGCAGAAGTATCATTTAAAAATAAATACAACTCATTCAAAACTTAACAATCTACTTTCTCATGCGGAACTAAACTTCAGCTCAATCAAGGGGGTATGATCTTGATTATATTATTTTTCCTTGCCATATTAATTCAATTTTTAACTTTATGGGCGGTCTTCTATTTTTCTTTTTCACGAAAAATGGGCTCAATAACTATCATCTTTATCACTTTATTTACCGCATTTATTACACCATGGTCGCTCATTTTAGGGATTCCATTAGTTCTAATTAGTCTGATACTAATAATTGATCCACTCAGAATGTTTTTCATTACTCAACCCGCTTATAAAATGTTAGCTAATTCAATGCCTAGTATGAGTACAACGGAACGTGAAGCTTTAGATGCAGGTACAAGTTGGTGGGAAAAAGAATTATTTATGGGTGCACCAGATTGGTCTAAATTTGATACTTATCCTTATCCTGAACTATCCGAACAAGAACAATCCTTTATTGATAACGAAGTCGAACAACTCTGTGCCATGCTAAATGAATGGGATATTCACACAAATCAGGATCTCTCCCCTGAAACATGGCAATTTATTAAAGATAAAGGTTTCTTGGGCTTAATTATTCCTAAAACGTACGGTGGTCGAGAATTTAGTGCTTTTGCACAAAGTCGAATTATGAGCAAAGTTGCATCTCGCTCACTCACTGCTGCAGTCAGCTGTATGGTTCCAAATTCACTTGGGCCTGGCGAGTTATTACTTAATTATGGTACTGATGAACAGAAAAATCGGTATCTTCCAGGCTTAGCTAAAGGTACTGAAATTCCCTGTTTTGGCTTAACTGGTCCTGAAGCTGGTTCTGATGCGGGCGCAATTCCTGATACTGGAATTGTCTGCTACGGTGAGTTTGAAGGAATAAATGTACTTGGCTTAAACATGAATTTTTCTAAGCGTTGGATTACTCTTGCTCCAATCGCAACGGTAGTCGGACTTGCATTTAAACTTCATGATCCTGAAGGCTTACTAGGTGATAGTACTAAAAGTGACTATGGTATTACATGTGCATTAATTCCAGCCTCTCATGAAGGTGTTATCGTTGGGCCACGCCATCACCCTGGTGGTTCTCCATTTATGAATGGTACCGTTGAGGGGAAAGATGTCTTCATTCCTATTGATTGGATTATTGGTGGTGCTGAAAATGCAGGTAAAGGATGGCGTATGTTAATGGAATGCTTGGCTGTAGGTCGCGGTATTTCTCTTCCTGCACTCTCTACAGCGGCAGGTGAAATGACTTATTTAACTGTAGGTGCATTTGCCAAAATTCGTCAACAATTCTCAATTTCTGTTGGTAAATTCACTGGTGTTCAAGAAGCCACTAGTGAGATTGCTAGTGATACCTATATGTTAGAAGCTTTCCGATACTCGGTCACATGCGGATTAAACCAAGGCGGTAAACCTGCAGTCATGACGGCTATGGCAAAATACTACGCCACTGAAACTATGCGTAAGTTAGTTAACCACGGTATGGATGTTGTCGGAGGACGTGCAATTCAACAAGGGCCTCGTAACTTCTTAGCTTTGTTATATCAAGCCATTCCAATTTCGATTACGGTGGAAGGTGCTAATATTCTTACTCGTTCATTGATGATTTTTGGTCAAGGCTCAATGCGCTGTCACCCCTATTTATTTAAAGAGCTTCAACTACTTCAAATGGATGATAAAAAGACTGCACTCAAAGAAATGAATACAATCCTTTATCAACATTTAGGTTACACCTTTAATCGAACTGCTCGTGCTTTAGCTTATGGTTTTACAGGTGGCTCAAATCATGCACCAAATAGTGTAGATGATTTTACTGCTCCTTATTACAAAATCATAAATCGTTTCAGTACAAATTTCGCCCTCACCGCCGATATGTGTTTAGGCTTATTAGCAGGTGAAATCAAACGTAAAGAAATGCTATCAGGTCGATTAGCAGACATTCACTCATATATGTTTATTGCAACGTCTATCCTCAAGTTTTATGAACATGGAGAACATACCCAAGCAGAGCAAAGTCACGCTCAATTGGCCTTAGAAAAAATCTTATTTCAGGCACAAGAAGCATTTATAGGGTTATTTGATAACTTCCCTTATCCATTAGCTGCTAGTTTAGTAAAGTTTATTTGTTTTCCATTCGGTCGACCAATAGTGCAACCAAGTGATAAATTAAAGCAACAGGTTGGTGATTTAATTATGGAAGACAACGCCTTTCGTAACTTATTAAAGCAACATGTCTATTACAATACTAATCCTCAAGACGTAACAGGTCGAATGGAGTGTGCATTCCAAAGCCTACTTCAAATTAAAGACCTTTGGGATAAATTTAAAAAGTCGGAATCAAAGGATTTATTTAAAGGTTTAACTTTTGAAGAGCATATACATGATGCAATTCAAATCAATTTTATTACTCAAGCCGAAGCAAATCGTTTACTTGAATACAATGCAATACGCTATGACAGCATGCTGACGGATATTTTTAATGAGCATCTAAGCGAAGTTTTACCATTAGAAAATCATCATCTATCTTCACAAAAATAGCTTCTAAATTTCTACTGAAAGCCGTCAATTGAGGGCTTTCTCAAACAACTTCCGTTCCACAGCACGTCTATTCATAAGACCCTGAATCACCTTTTATTCCAAACATTGAACTGAGCAGCTGCAGCTTTATAATCACCAAGATTCAAATTTCTTTAAGTCATATGCCATATACGCTTTAACTTGTACTTCAGCATAAGTATCCCCTTTTTTGACCTTGATGCCATTGGGATAAATTGTGGTACCGAAACCGATGGTCCATACACGACGTCAAATAAAAAGCTCTGTAATGAGCTTTTTATACTGGCTCTTCGGAATATTTTATGTTGTCAATCAGATTCATAACAATTTACGCTGCTTCCCCACAATCAATAAATCCCTAACTTGCTTCGACAACTTACGCACTTGACCTGAAACTTCACTCAGAAGTATTGCCACATAATGCCTCATTTCAATATTTTCATACTGCACCGCTTCAGCAACCATTAAATTACCAAGGTTACGTGCTTCACGTGGTGTAAGCATTGAAATTTCATCATCACCAATTTCTATTTTAGCGGTACCGTCAGGAACTACCATTTTAGACATGACATGATTCGTGAAACACGATGTTTAGATGTCGGAATGAATACAGCACGCTGTACACGTATAATCTGACTACTGACTACTATCGACCAAATAACTTAAATGATCATGAATGACGGAGAGCTTTAACTCAGTAAGCTGCGACAAAGTCTCTCTAGTGACGATTTGCTCATGTTCTAGCACTTGAAACCCAAAATAATGAATGACAAAAAGAGAGTTATGCCCACCCAAACACCAATTAAATCAACGAATACCAATATTTTTCTCATCATTGTAATTGTTGTTTTAATCTTAATTGTCATTATTAAATAGCGCTTAATTGAGTTTTAGATAGTAAGTATTTCACAAGGATATTTTCAAAATTTAAAACTATATAAGTTGACAACTTCAAGCACTAGTTATTATAGTTAGCCACCTTATTATATTACACCTAATCAAATGAAGCTCGATCAAAAATATAAAGCACTTTTGTGTGAGGCTCAAAAGAGAAATTTACCGGATATTGAAGGTATACAATTGTGATGTGTGCTGAAAAAACAGGAGGTTTTAACTTGGTAAACTAAACACACTCATCAGGAGTTTACCATGAGCAAGA
>NZ_JBLYZK010000016.1:0-62734 GCF_048551395.1 Acinetobacter sp. TY1 | reverse complement strand
CAGAGGTTTCATCTTTTGCATTGGCAATAATATCGACTTCAACTGATGGTGCGGTCGTATCAACATCTTTATTTGCTGTACCTTGGCCGCCTAAGTTACCCGCATAATCTTTATAACTATTTTCAGGAACGGTTACTTTAATATCACCATCCACACCTGATGGAACTTTACCCGTCCACGTCAAACCATCTTTTGATGGTATAAGTTCAACTTTTACAGGATTACCGTTTTTATCAACTATGATAAATTCTTTTGGATCAATTGTTGACGGATCAACGTCAGGATCAAACTGAATGATGATTTCAGCTTTAGCTGTAATTTCTACATCTACGTTTGGTGGTGCTAAGTCTTGACCAACTGGACGTTCAGCAACATTTGACTCAATTAGCGTACCATCTGCACCAACGACACTACCTTGCGCTTTAATATCATTATTTGATAAAACATCTGATGCAGGAACCTTAATACTCCACGTACCATCAGCATTAACAGTCACTTGATCACCTGAATAAACCTTACCGTTAAATGTAATGGTCATTGATGCAGATGGATTGCTTACAGTGCCTGTAATAGTGATATTACCATCAAAATCAGTTAGTTCTGCCAACTCACCTTCGTTGATAATATCATCACCACCCACAATACCAATCGATACAAATGGAAGTAAAACATCATCTGAAGTTGGCTTGCCATCTTGATCATCGGTCACGGCGTCAACTGTATTGCCATCGACAAGTGGTTTATCTGTGGTCACTGTCCAATAACCATCTAGATCAGCAGGTTCAGAAACAAGTGTTGAACCATCAGGTAAAGTCACTGTGACTTTATTACCAGGCTCAGTTGTTCCTGAAATAATAGCTGTATTGCCATCTGGTATAATCGAATCAATTTTTACGGTTACTTTTTTATCAGTACCAGATGAACCTTCATTACCCGCAAGGTTTGTATAGCTCTTATCTTTAACACCTACATTAACCGTAATACCTTGCTTCGTTCCTGTAAGGTCAGCAAACCATGTACCATCTTTATTTTCAACAAGGTTACTGAGCTTACCACCGGAAATGACAATATCTGACAAATCAAAGTTTTTAACTGGTTCATTAAACTTAAAAGTTACAGTGCCATCGTCATTGATGATGACTATAACAGCTGGAGGTTTTGTATCAATAACTGCTGTATCACCACCTTTACCTGAGGTATTACCTGTTTGATCTGTAATAGTTGCAGCGACATCAACCTTGCCATTTGCTTGTGGCGGAACAGACGTAATATAACCATTGTTCAACATATCATCGGTAATAATAATATCTGTAGGTTCACCACCATTGATAATAATCGTGAGTGTATCGCCAACTTTGGCTTCTTTTGGAATAGTAATTTTTACTGATACATCAGGACCCTGACCTAACTCGGTGCCATTGATTACACCATCATTATTAATATCTGTCGTAATTTCAACTTTTGGTGCAGGAATCACACCTGTATTTGGAATCAGTGTTTCATCTGTACCTGGTTCTGAAACTAAACCTGTATTTGGATCAGTCACAGTCCCTTTAACAGGAACTTCTTAACCTACAGGAGGTAATTCTGCTGTTGACACATCAACTATCCAATTATATGTACCATCATCATTAGGTGTTGGATCAACTTTTACAGGGTATTCTTTCCCACCTACAGTCACTGTCACATCAGCATTTGGATCATCAACTGTACCCGTAATCGTTGTTGTATCATCCTCACTCGGAACAATTGGATCAATCGTGACATAAGGTGCTTTTGGTGGAACTACAACAGGTGCTTCATCCTGACCTGGCTCTGAAATTAAACCTGTATTTGGATCAGTCACAGTCGCTTTGACAGGAATTTCTTGCCCGATTGGGGGCAATTTATTTGTGGGTACATCGATAGTCCAATTATATGTACCATCTTCGTTAGGTGTTGGATCAACGTTTACAGGATATTCTTTCCCGCCAATGGTGATGGTCACATCAGCATTTGGATTATCTACTGTACCTGTAATCGTAGTTGTTCCATCTTTGTCTGGTACAACTTGATCAATTGTGACTACAGGTGCTTTAGGTGGCAAAATTACGGGTGCTTCATCTGTCCCCGGAGGAGAAACTAGACCAGTATTCGGATCAGTGATTGCTCCTTTTACAGGAACTTCTGCACCTTGTGGAGGCAATGCCGATGTTGGTACATCCACTGTCCAATTATATGTACCATCCGCATTCGGTGTTGGATCAACTTTAGCTTTATATTCTTTTCCATCAAGCGTCACAATCACATCAGCATTTGGATTATTTACTGTACCTGTAATCGTGGTTGTTCCATCCTTATCAGGAACAACGGGATTAATCGTGACGACAGGTGCAATTGGTACTTCTGGGACTTTCGGTTGATCTTTCGATGATCCATTTGAACCATCTGCCGCAATCACTGTACCACCAACGAGCGCACCACCGACAATCCATGGCAGTAAATTAGATGCAGTACTCCCACCACCTACAGCAATCGGTAGTAATTCCTCTAAGCCTGCTAACTCTTTAAAACCTGCGACACCATTTTGCCAATCTAGCAATAAGAAAGCACATTCAGTCCCTTCAAAAACGAGTGCTGTATTATTTCCTTCTGCATCCACTACAAAATAATTTTCAATAGTGAGTATTTCACCATCCTTCATTTTAATAATTAAATTATTACCATCTTGAATAATTTCAGCAACATCTTCACGAAGAATTTTTGTTTGAATAATCGATCCTTTTTCTAATTTAATTATATTAGAATCGATTTCCACCTTCTCCATTGTCGCCTTATCAATAACAATAATTTTTTGCATAATAAAAAGCCATTTTCTAATGTAACAGTCAGTAAACTATATTAACAGAGCGATATTTTTTGTACAATAAATCCATAGTATTTTTAATTCTATTAATCAATCATTTTTTTGACTATTATTCAATCAACACAGTCTTTTAACCGCAGGATAAATTCATGTTGAAACGTTCGCTACTTTGTTTAAGCCTTGTTCTTGGTCTAAGTGCATGTTCATCTATACAACATAAAGCTACTTTCGAAAAACCAACCCATTTATTATTTATAGACAAAGAGATAAATTCACTACCTGTTCAAGTACAGCGTGATGAACGCCTTTGTGATGGTGATAAAGCAGACGATCAAAACTGCCCAATCAAGTTTTTTATTGATGATTTTAAAGCTGGTGAATTCTATATTCATAACACAACAACGTACTATTTAAAGCCAAATGAGTACACATTGACCGTCAAAAACTGCAAAGAAAATTGCGTTACTAATCACACTAAAATACAAATTGACGAAAAGTTACCATTAGTAACTTTGGTATTATCTATTGATGAAAATGGAAAACCATTCATTATCAACAAAAAATCATAGTATAAAATTCAACCCGAAATTCGTGATAAATTTCGGGTTGAATTTAGTGCAAAAAATCACATTAAACGAATAAAACATAGATTAAATTTATTCTATTTTTTTGAAAAAAATAACTCTATTAAATTCAATTTTTCTATTACATAATATAAAAAATATATTAATCAAAAGAACCTAATATTTTTTAATAATATTAAATTTTTAATAAATGTGTTTATTTTCTACCAGATCAAAATGGATTTATTTAAATAGTATAAATTTTGTTTCATAGAAATGATTCAAATGTATATATTTCACTGATTCCATGTATACTTTTCCACATCTCTTGTACTGTTTTATCTGCCTTATGCAACAAAACCGTGAACTTAGAACTCTCCTCAAAAAAAAACGTCGTGCATTAAACTCGACCATGCAAAAAAAAATTGAAGTGCAAATCCTGCATCAAATAATTCAACAACCAAAATTTTATCATGCAAAAAAAATCGGCATTTATTTACACGCATTTGGCGAAGTTCAAACCCAAAAGCTCATTGAGTACTGCTTTAAACAGGGTAAAAACGTTTTTCTGCCGATGATTTGCAATATGAGTTTAAAACTTGTATGGATTCAAATTACTCAACATCAATATCGAAGTAAGCGTTTTGCGATGCATCGTTTAGGCATGTTAGAGCCGATGAAAAGCCGTGGTTTTCATGTTTCCGCATTAGATTTTCTCATTTTACCTTTGCTGGCTTGCGATCAACTCGGTACCCGTATGGGTATGGGGGCAGGTTTTTATGACCGTACCCTTGCAACTGCGCCCAAGCGCCCCTATAGAGTAGGAATCGCCCATGACTTTCAACTTTTAAGTGAACCATTACAGCGAAATGCTTGGGATCAACCTTTAGATGTGCTGATTACACCATCAAAAGTCTATCGTTTTAGTCGGCATTCAAGTTTATTCAGGCTTTGAAGCCCTTCTAAATTTTAGATACTTGCGCTTTTTTATATTTTTTATTGAGCAAGGCCCTTGTAATTTTTAAAATACCCATCACTATAAAATTCATGGCAACAATGTTGTTACTCACTAGGAGTGCCCATGTCAGAAAATATTATGAATCAAGAAAATCTTGAGCAAAACGTTCCGAGTGTATTACCACTTTTAGCTTTGCGTGATGTTGTGGTTTATCCACATATGCAAATTGCACTCTTTGTCGGTCGTGAAAAATCGATCAATGCCGTTGATATCGCTCGCAACAGCGATAATCTCGTATTTGTAGTTGCACAAAAAGATTCTCTCACAGAAGAAATTGATCACGACAATTTATATCAATACGGTACTGTCGCTAAGATCGTCCAAGTCGTAAATCATGAAAATGATGAAAACTGTATTAAAGTGCTAATTGAAGGCTTACACCGTTCTAAGCTTGTAGAAATCATCGACAATGATGAATATTTATCGGCTGAACATGCGTTAAGCCCAATGAGTGTTGCAACAGTCGATTCAAACACTCAAGCATTACGTGTTGAAGAATTACGTGCTCTATTTGCACAATATGCTGAAACGAAACTACGTAATGCACGTGAGTTAATTGCGGCTGCAAACAAAATTGACGATCTTCTACAACTGTTATTCTTCGTTGCAACACGTGTACCGTTGAATATTGATGTAAAGCAAAAGTTCTTAGAACATGATCAGTTTGAAGAGCATTTACAAGAACTCATGAGCTATTTATTACAGCAGTCAGAAGAGCAACAAGTTGAACAAACTTTGCATGACTCTGTAAAACGTCAAATGGAAAAGAATCAGCGCGAATATTTCCTGAATGAAAAAATGAAGGTTATTCAGCGTGAACTTTCTGACATGAATGGCGGTGCAGAAGATGATGTTGCTGAAATTGAACGTCGTTTAGCAGAAGCTGATCTACCAGAACATGTGCGTAAAAAAGCTGAAGCGGAATTCCGTAAGTTAAAAGCAATGCAACCTGCATCAAGTGAAGCTGCTGTTGTCCGCAACTATATCGAAGCGATTTTAGATACGCCTTGGAATAAAGCGAGTAAAGTCAGCATTAACTTAGCAAAAGCTCAGGAAATTTTAGATACTGATCATTATGGCTTAGACGATGTAAAAGACCGTATTGTTGAATATCTCGCAGTACAGTCACGCGTGAAAAAACTCAAAGGTCCAATTCTTTGTTTAGTCGGTCCCCCAGGTGTTGGTAAAACGTCACTTGGTGAATCAGTTGCTAAAGCAACGGGGCGTGAATTCGTTCGTATGGCACTCGGTGGCGTACGTGATGAAGCGGAAATTCGTGGTCACCGTCGTACTTATATTGGTGCGATGCCAGGTAAAATTGTGCAATCATTGACTAAAGTAGGCGTAAAGAATCCTTTATTCTTACTCGATGAAATTGACAAAATGGCACAAGACTATCGTGGCGATCCAGCTTCTGCATTGCTTGAAGTGCTTGATCCATCACAAAATGATAAGTTCAGTGATCACTATTTAGATCTTGATCTTGACCTTTCAGAAGTGATGTTCATCTGTACTGCAAACAGCATGAATATTCCTGAAGCGTTGCTTGACCGTATGGAAGTGATTCGTCTACCGGGTTATACCGAAGATGAAAAAGTCAATATTGCAGAGCGTTACCTTGTTCCAAAAGCAATTAAGAACAATGGTTTACGTGCTAAAGAATTGACTGTTCACGAAGAAGCAATTCGTGACATCGTACAGCGTTATACCCGCGAAGCAGGTGTTCGTAGCCTTGAGCGTGAAGTGTCTAAAATTGCACGTAAAGTCGTGAAAGAAGCCGTGAGCAAGAAGTCTAAAAATCTTCAGCTTGAAGTAACCTCTGCTAATCTCCCAGAATATTTAGGTCCACACAAGTTTGACTTTGGTATGGCGGAAGAAGAAGCGCAAGTCGGTCGTGTTAATGGTTTGGCTTGGACATCTGTTGGTGGTGAGTTACTTACTATCGAAGTTGCAGCAGTCAAAGGTAAAGGTAAATTCATTACTACTGGTTCACTCGGTGATGTGATGAAAGAATCAATTACCGCAGCTATGACAGTTGTTCGTACTCGTGCAGATGAGCTTGGCATTGAAGCTTCGCGTTTTGAAGAAACTGATGTTCACGTCCATTTACCTGAAGGTGCTACACCGAAAGATGGTCCATCTGCAGGTTTAGCATTGACGACTGCACTTGTATCTGCGTTCACAGGCATCGCAATTCGCCCTGATATTGCAATGACAGGTGAAACAAGCCTTGGCGGTCGTGCGATGCGTATTGGTGGTTTGAAAGAGAAGCTACTCGCTGCACATCGTGGTGGTGTAAAACTCGTATTCATCCCACAAGAAAATGTCCGTGATTTAGCTGAAATTCCTGACAATGTGAAAGAAGGTTTGGAAATTAAAGCTGTGAAAAGTATCGATGAGATTCTGCCACTTGCTTTAGTTGAACAACCAACGCCATTGGTTAAAGCACCAATTGTGAAAACAACAGGTGAAAGCAAAGCTGCTCGTCATTAATTACTCAAGTAATTACATATAAAAAAGAGCGCTACGGCGCTCTTTTTTATACTTACTATCCCCATATTTCATTTCAACCTAATAAAAGCTCAAATCAGATTGTTAACCAAAAAAATGAAGATCAAAACCTCATTTTACCCTTGAAAAATACAACATGGACATCATATATAAATAAAGAAATTGTGGTTCATGATGATTTAACTCAAGACCAAAACTTACTTTTTAGTGGTTTCTATCAAATCTCCAGATAGATAGAAATCCGCATGCAGTCCTACTACCCCTCATGGACTGCATTTTTTTATCTATACTTTTTATTTATAAAAATCCTCGTCAATACATCCCTTTTTAAATGAATTAATTCTTTGTGCCGCATCAATATCAACATGATATTTCTCACTTTTCGTTCCCAATGTTACTTCTTTTATCTCATCATTTTTCTGCTCTTATTTCTATACAGCCTATTTTAGGCGTATTTATTTTAACCTGAACGATTATCCATATAACGCTATACTTACCATTAAACTCTCATTATTTAATGCGTACTATGAAAATTCGTATTCTGACCATTGGTCAAAAAATGCCAGCTTGGGTACTTACAGGTTTTGAAGATTACTTCAAACGTATTCAACCTTTTGTTCAAACCCAAGTGATTGAGTTAGCTATGGCAAAGCGAGGAAAAAATGATTCAGAAGCCGATATTTTAAAATACCGAAATATTGAAGGTGACAGCATTTTGGCACAGCTCAAACAAAATGAAGTTCTCATTGCACTTGAAGTCGGTGGTCGTGAGTTCAGTACAGAAAAGTTAGCTGAAACCATGAAAAGTTGGATGCTTGAAGGTAACGATATCGCTCTTGCGATTGGTGGACCTGATGGTCACTCAGAAGCCGTTCGCAAAGCCGCGGCTTGGCATTGGTCACTCTCTAAACTCACCCTTCCACATCCAATGGTACGTGTGATGCTCATTGAACAACTGTATCGTGCAATGAGTATCAACAATAATCATCCTTACCACCGCGCAGGATAAAATTTGAGGCACGATAAGAGTTACTTCATTTCGAAAATAGTATGTTGAAGTTACTGAACAACATTCAAGATCACTTTTTACAATGGGATAAACAGCGCAGTATGAAACTACAAACCTTGCCCGGCTTATTTATTTCTCATGGCTCACCAATGCTTGCGCTTAATCCTGAACAAGTCGGCCCTGCTTTAAACCGACTTGGTCTAAATTTGCCACAACCTCAAGCAATTGTAGTGATGTCAGCACATTGGGAAAGTAATGCTTTAGAAGTAAGTACAGGTGTCCGCCCTGAAACATGGCATGATTTTCGTGGGTTTCCACCTGAACTCTATGAAATACGCTACCCTGCACCGGGCGACCCGCAACTTGCTGAAGAAATTTTGCATCTATTCTCTGAAGCACATATTTCTGCCCATGCTAATAGTACTCGCCCACGTGATCATGGCGTATGGATGCCTTTGTTGCACATGTATCCTCAAGCGGATATACCTGTGGTAGAAATTTCACTACCTATGAATATTTCTGCAAAAGAAATTTATAAGATTGGACAAACTTTAGCAGTATTACGTGAAAAGCAAATTTTATTGATGGGTTCAGGCAGTATTACGCATAATTTACGTGAACTTTCTTGGCAAGGTGAAAATGCCAATGTGCCTGAATGGGCATCAACTTTCCGTAATACCGTAGTGAGTAAGCTCCATCATCAAGATTTTGATGCTGTGCTCGATTGGAAGAATTTGCCTTTTATCGAACGTAATCATCCAACTTTAGAACATTTCGCACCACTATTTTTTGCTATGGGTACAGGTCATCGTTTTAGTATTGTACATAGTAGTTTTAGTATGGGTTCACTTGGTATGGATATTTATCGCTTTGATTAATACACATATCCATTTATAGATAAAATATATCAATATAGTAACAAAAAATTATAAATGGATACATTTTGCTACCCAAAAAGCGCATATGTATCCATTTTTTTTTAAATAAATACGTTATCCTTCAAAATGTTATCCATAGCATGAACTGTTTATCCCATGAAATTAAAATATTTAGCAATTGCCCTTTTCCCTCTTGCTCTTGCCGCTTGTCAGTCAAATGGCATTCAAAAAACTGGAGATTCAACAGTGAGCGTTGTAGAACAACAAAATGTAAATAAAACATTAACTGCATATCAATGGAGCGCAAATACTGCAAATGCGCCTAAACCTTTAGTTTTAAATTTTGATGCTCAAGGTCGTTTAGCCATTTCAACCAGCTGTAATAATCTAATGGGTGGTTGGAAAGTAGAAAATAATCAGATTGTTTCAGGTAATTTAGCGGCAACACAAATGGCATGTGAAGCAAATGCAATGGCACAAGAAGGTGTTGCAGCAAACTTATTTAGTAACCGTAAAGCTCCGTTTACTTTAGATATGAGTAATCCTGATCAACCTAAACTGACCATTGTTGCAACAAATGGTGAGAAGGTTGAATTTACAGGAACAATGACACCTGAAACAAAATATCAAAGTGAAGGCGAAACGATTTTCCTTGAAATTTCACCTGAAACAAAACAATGTACTGGCGTTGCTCCACAAACATGCTTACAAGTCAAAGAAATCAAATATGCTGAAAATGGTGTAAAAACCTATCAAGATAAAGATTGGACGTTATTTTATAACCACATTGAAGGTTTTGAGCACGATCCAAAAGCACATAAAATTATCCGCGTAAAACGTTATGAAATTAAAAACCCTGCTGCTGATCAATCTAAATATGCTTATGTATTTGATATGACTGTAATGAATGCAACTGTAAAATAAAATTCAAGCATAAAAAAACCGATGCATTTGCATCGGTTTTTTTAGTGATTCTAAGTTAAAACTTAAAATACACCTTGAGCAAGCATTGCATCAGCAACTTTTACGAAGCCTGCAATGTTCGCACCGTTTACGTAGTTTACAGTACCATCTTCTTCTGTACCGTATTTCACGCAGTTGCGGTGAATTTCTTTCATGATTGCATGAAGACGTTCATCAACTTCTTCAAATGTCCAACCCAAACGGATTGCATTTTGAGACATTTCAAGACCTGATGTTGCTACGCCACCAGCATTCGACGCTTTACCTGGTGCATAAAGAATTTTCGCTTCAACAAATTTTTCAACAGCATCAAGTGTAGAAGGCATGTTTGCACCTTCAGCTACACAAATAACGCCATTTGCAATAAGTGTTACAGCATCATCACCATTTAACTCATTTTGAGTTGCACATGGCAATGCGATGTCACATTTGATTCCCCAAGGGCATTTACCTTCAAGGTATTCAAAACCATGTTTAGACGCGAATTCTGAAATACGACCGCGCTTCACATTTTTAAGTTCCATCACTTCACATAAAAGCTCAGTGGTAAAACCATTTTTAACGTAAACCGTACCCGCAGAGTCAGATAAAGAAACAACTTTTGCACCTAAGTACATTGCTTTTTCAGCAGCATACTGTGCAACATTACCCGAACCTGAAATGGTTACAACTTTATCTTGGAAGCTTTCGCCACGAGCCTTAAGCATTTCTTCAGCGAAATACACAGTACCGTAACCTGTCGCTTCTGGGCGAGCCAATGACCCACCGAAAGTTAAGCCTTTACCTGTGAATACACACGCAGTATCGTTGCTTAATTTCTTCATCATACCGGCCATATAGCCAACTTCACGACCACCAACACCAATATCGCCCGCAGGAATATCAGTATTCGAACCCAAATGACGATATAACTCGATCATTAAAGCTTGGCAGAAACGCATGATTTCGCCTTCAGATTTACCTTTAGGATCAAAATCTGAACCGCCTTTACCGCCACCCATTGGAAGTGTGGTTAAAGCATTTTTAAATGTTTGTTCAAAACCTAAGAATTTAAGAATTGAAAGGTTCACTGATGGATGGAAACGCATTCCACCTTTAAATGGACCAATAGCCGAATTGTATTGTACACGGAACGCACGGTTCACATGCGTTTGACCTTTGTCATCAACCCATGAAACACGGAATTGAATTGCACGTTCAGGTTCAACAAGACGCTCAAGTAACCCGTGTTCAGCATATTGCGGATTTTTTGCAATGAACGGCCATAAGCTCGTCATCACTTCTTCTACAGCTTGTAGAAATTCTAGTTGATGTGAATCACGTGTTTTAACGTAGTTTAGGAAGTCGTTAAGGCTGTTATATTTCAACGCTTAATCCTCAGCAGTTTGGTGGATCAAAATCGGTCAAAATTTCAATCGATGATGTATTTTGGCGCAAACAATGTAATATCTTTTGTAACCAATCGGCAATAGTTATTTTCAAATTCTTTAAAATTAATTTAATAACAAATAGTTATCTTTATTATAAAACATAATTAGGCAATCCTAAAAATTGATCTATATCAAGACTTAAAGAAAATTCATGCCATAAAAAGAGGCGACTTGTGCGCTCAAATTGTGCACACCGCAAATCCTGATTTTCATGCTAAAATTCACAATTCAATGATGTTATTTTTCAATTTAAGGCTCAAATTGAGCTGTTGTGGCTATACATGAATCTGCAAATCTCTCTCATTCAATCTATTGATGCTTTACTGCCTCAGACCCAATGTGGTCTATGTGGTCATCGTGATGGATGCCTTCCTTATGCCAAATCTATCACTGAAGGTGAAGATGCCAACAAATGTGTACCCGGTGGTCAACCTGTTGCCGATGCATTAGCAGAATTATTGAGCCGTCCAAAATTACAAGCAGAAGAAAGTGTTTGGGCTATACAAAGAGATGGTCGTCCTCAGCGTATGAAAGCGATCATTCGTGAAGATGAATGTATTGGTTGTACCAAATGTATTAGTGCTTGCCCTGTCGATGCGATCATTGGCGCAGGTAAATTGATGCATACCATTCTCACGGATTTATGTACGGGTTGTGAGCTATGCATTCCACCCTGTCCTGTCGACTGCATTGATCTAATTGAAGATTTACAGGATTTACCGCAAGAATCTCAACGCATTGCTGAACAAACCGATTTACGTGAACGTTACTATGCGCATATCCAACGTGAGGAAAAACGTCGCATTCACCGTAAAGGCCCTGTCGTTCGTGCTGAAATTGATACCGAATTATTTGCACAATTTTCTGCACAAACAGACCAACTGCCTGAAATTCAAATCATTGAAAAATCAAATGAAATACCACCATCTATCGATGCAAAAACCACGATTGAATTGGCAAAAATTCGTACGCAAATTAAAAAACTTGAAAAACAACTTAGCGTCCGCCCCGATGCAAAAAAGCAAGAATTACTTGAATCACTCAACACACAATTGAGTCAGTTACAAGGAGTATGAAATGAGCGTTAAAAATATGACGCGAAAAGAGATTCAAATCTTTTTTGAACGTTTACGTGAACAACGCCCACACCCAGAAACTGAGCTCAATTTTTCCAATCCATTTGAATTATTGGTTGCGGTTACATTGTCTGCACAAGCCACCGATGTCAGTGTCAATAAAGCTACAGATAAACTCTTTCCTGTTGCCAATACGCCTGAAGCCATTTATGCATTGGGTGTCGATGGTTTAAAGGAATTTATCAAAACCATTGGTTTGTATAATTCCAAAGCCGAAAATGTAATTAAAGCCTGTAAAATGCTGATAGAGTTGCATGGTAGTCAAGTGCCACAAAACCGTGCTGATCTTGAGGCTTTACCAGGAGTTGGGCGTAAAACAGCAAATGTGGTACTTAATACCGCCTTTGGTCAACCAACGATGGCCGTTGATACGCATATTTTCCGTTTGGGTAATCGTACAGGGCTCGCTGTTGGTAAAAATGTACTTGAAGTTGAACAGCGTCTCATCAAAGTCATTCCAAAAGAATTTATACTCGACTCACATCATTGGCTGATTTTACACGGACGATATACCTGTATTGCGCGCAAACCGAAATGTGCAGAATGCATCGTATCTGATGTCTGCCATTGGCCTGATCGTTTTGAGTTCGGTGCACCACGAAATAAAGCGATCCTTACAAAGACAATTGAAGATGCAGTAAATCCCTAAGCCAAGAAATGATCTATATTTTATGAACATTGCGTTCAAAAATATCTCTCTTTTGTTAAAAATGATGCTGAAATTTAGCATCATTTTTTGATTTTGAATGATTATTTTTGCTTATTATCTTTTTGTTGTTGCACTAATCGTTCTTTTTCAGCCAATTCTTTTTTCAACGTCGCCATACGTTCATGTTCTTTCGCCACACCAGGATGTACCTGATACTGTGCATTTTTACGAATTTCACGGCGCTGTGCGATTTCTTCTTTTTGCGTTTTACGTAGCAATTTAAAACTAAAAACAATCAGTCCCAAAATAACGATAACACTTAAAATGACGAGGGCAATTAATGCGATTTTCATTGGTGCTATATATTCCAACATAAAAAAAGAGACCTAATATGAATCAGGTCTCTTTTAAAGTCAAAGTTTCCAAAAATTCTGGCTGTAAATTAACCCTCAGGGCTAAAAGTCATCTAATTTTGGAATTATTTGTCTAAAATATTAAAGAGTTCTGCTTGAACTTCATCAATGGCACGAAGACCATTCAATTTGTCATAAGTCGGTGCATTTTCACCTGAAGCCGCACGACTTTGGTAGAAACCAACCAATTGCTCAGTTTCAGTATGATATGAACCTAAGCGCTTACGAATTGTTTCTTCTAAATCATCAGGACGTTGAACTAAATCTTCGCCTGTCTCATCGTCTTTACCTTCCACTTTCGGTGGATTGTAAATTGTATGATAAATACGACCCGATGCAGCATGCTGACGACGACCCGATAAACGTTTTACAATTTCTTCATCAGGTACATCAATTTCAATCACGTGGTCAATGCTAATGCCTTCTTTTTCAAGTGCTTCAGCTTGCGGAATCGTACGTGGGAAACCATCGAAAATACAACCATTTACGCAATCAGGCTGCGCAATACGCTCTTTCACTAAACCAATGATCAACTCATCAGACACTAAACCGCCAGACTCCATGACACTTTTAGCTTTAAGACCGAGTTCAGTACCTTCACGAATTGCAGCACGGAGCATATCACCGGTTGAAATTTGTGGGACATTGTAGCGCTTACAGATCAACTGAGCCTGAGTGCCTTTGCCAGCTCCAGGTGGTCCGAGTAAAATAATGCGCATAAAAAAACATCCTCATGTAAAACAAAGTGTATGACACTTTCAACCTACCAATAAGTTATCGGTAACATTCAAGCATCTAATTATATGAAAACCAAAAATAAATGTATTAATCCAGCAATAAATCCAGTGACACCACCTAGTACAATCAAAATCCATTCGTCTTCCTGAAATGCAGGACGTAATAAATTTTGAAACTCTTTCGGGGTTAACTCACTAATTCGATCTCGAAACATTTTAAAGATTTTCTGTGCACGGCTCGCATTAAAAGCTGGGTCGCTTACAGGTACCATGGTAATTTCTATAGAACGATCAATCAAGTCCGTCTTGAGTTTAGCATACTCACTTGGTCCTATTGACAACTGTAATGCAGTACGAATCAGCGGTGTTTCCATAATTACATTAACATGTCGTTTAATGATTCGACGGGTCTTATCTTTACGTGTTCCATACATCATTTCAGTCATGATTGATTTTAACGTAATTAAATCTTCCGTCACAACACTCGCAAAAACGTCGGAAACTTCTTCCTGACGCTTCATAAACGCGCCTTGAATATTATACGTACCAATACGAGGAATAACAGGTTTAATCCAAGGGAATTTACGATCTTTTTTAAGTTCAAAGAACTGTGGATAGCGTATGTAGTGTGGTTCTACAGGATTAAAGACCATCCAAATTGCAATCCAGTTCGTCAAGAAACCCCAAATTGCGGCAAAAAATGGTACTGTCCAATGCTGTGGTACAAATACATAAACAAACATTTGAATGATACCGAAGAAAATACCAATCAAGGCACTAATATGCCAAATAAAGTTAATTTCCTTTTGCCCGACTTTCAGAAACATACGTACCATGAGTTTGCGATCGCCTTCCATCTGGCGGACAATCATTTCTTTCATGTCAACAAGTGACTCGACGTTCATGGTCAGTTCAGTCACTAATCCTTTCAGAATTTCAGGCATCTGATTCTGTGCTTGTGCATAAATTCTACGTTTCAGTGAATACGGTAAGTTTTCCCACAATACTGCATTACGATCAATCATTACCTCATCAATCAAATGCTCTAAATCACGCCCCACTTGCTCGCCAATGATCCGCGCCATGTCATCGGGTTCCATAGCATTTAAAAACTCATTGAGCGAACCAAGTTTGGACAGTGTGTTATCGGTGATGATGCCCGAAATTCGTCCTGCTTTTCGGGGTACAATTCCCTGCCACCCCACAGGCAATGGCCCAAGATGAAAACCCCAAAATTTAATCGGATAGAACACCATTTTCAGTGCCATCCACACGTGTGCCCAAGTCACAAATGCTGTCACAGGAACAATACTCAGTATTGCTAAATGATCAGGTCGATTAAAAAAGCCTTGCCACAAATCAATGACATATTCAAACATTCAAGCATCTCGTATTTATTTCTATGTGTGGTCGAATAATTTTAAAAACATTGAACTGATTTAAAAACCAACACTTAAAGTATAAGCAAACTGAATCTGTGGCTTAGTTTCAAAAACAATATCATCACCATTTTTCGACTCATCTCCCACACCAATACCTACACTAAATGTACTGATTCGTTCTTTACTCAATAATACATAGGAAAGATCAACGCCACCACCAACCTGTGTATCATCACGGTTTGCATTGACTTTCTTACTCTTCAAATGCCCAGCATAAACACCAAGATAATAGCCGTTTAAATCTGTACCTGTCAGTACTACAGGCATGCGAAAACCAAATTGTGTACCCACTTCATGGTCACCATTGATAAACGCACCCACTTTGGCATACCCAATACCATACGGGTTGACCCATTCGCCATTCAAATGGGCAAGTTTCATGGTCATGCCTGCACCCGCATTCCAAGTAGAATACCCTTCAGACTTTAATTTAGGTTCAGGTAAGTAATCCTTAAACTCCGCATGTGTCAAACTTCCTACTGTCATTAACATGAGTAAGGGAACGATTTTTTTCATTATTTTCTCCATAGTCCCTATTTTTCCGGGCAAATCTAATCTAATTATCCTTAATTTTTTGACTTTAACAGAATTATTGCTTTGCTCATATACTGATGAGGGGAAAATTACTGTCTACAAGGTCAAATTAAGCTATAGTCAGCCAAGTCATCAATTGTATTTTTTTCAATTTTTAACGTTTAATCTATACATTCTAGGGTAAAATATTGCGCCTTGCCTATCCCCCATCAATCCGTTTTAAATAAGCCGACCACGTATGAAGCAGCAGTTTCCACTTAAAAATGTTCAGCAAGAAAAGCGTATTTTCCGCAGTCGAGTTTTTGTCTCTATTGGAATTGTGAGTTTTTTCTTGTTGCTGCTTGTGGCGCGTTATGCATATCTTCAGGTTTTCCATCATCAAGAATTTACTGAAGCCTCAGATAAAAATCGAATTCGTTTGCAACCGACTGCCCCTGCGCGAGGTTATATTTATGACCGTAATGGGATTTTACTTGCAGACAATTATCCTGTATTTACCGCAACACTCAGTAAAGCAGATATTGAGGACATGGATGATACCGTAAAGCGTTTAACGCCTATTATCAATTTGACCGAAGATGATATCGATGGTTTCAATAGCCGTGTAAAAGCATCACGTAAAACTGAACGTGTCACGCTAAAACTCAATTTGACTGAACAAGATATTGCTCGTTTCAGTGAGGTGAAGTTTCAATTTCCAGGGGTGGAAATTGAAACTCAAATGACACGTTATTATCCACATGGTGAATTATTTGCCCATGTCATTGGATATGTCGGTCGTATCAACGATAAAGAATTAAAAAGTATTGATAAAGACAGTTACGCAGGTACAAATCTGATTGGTAAAATTGGCGTAGAAAAATCTTATGAAGATCTACTACATGGTTTTCCAGGGTATGAATCCATTGAAGCCGATGCACACGGTAATATCTTACGTCATCTCGGACGTAAAGAATCTACTCGTGGCAATGACTTATATCTTTCCCTTGATTACGGTCTACAGTCGATTGCGTCAGAACAACTCGCAGGACGTCGTGGTGCAATTGTTGCAATTGACCCACGTACAGGTGAAATTTTAGCCTTAGTTTCAAGTCCAAGTTTTAACCCAAATCTTTTTGTGACGGGTATTGGGCATGCAGACTATAGCGCTTTACGTGACAATCTAGATCAGCCTTTATATAACCGTGCTGTTCAAGGCTCTTACCCACCGGGTTCAACCATTAAACCAATGGAAGCCTTGGGCGGTATTCATTATAAAACTGTAGATTGGAATACCGCAATTTCAGATCCAGGTTATTTCCATTTACCAGGTGATTCACACAAATTCCGTGACTGGAAAAAAACTGGGCATGGTAGTGTCAACATGCACAAATCTATTGTGATCTCCTGTGATACTTACTTCTATATTCTTGCTTATCAGCTTGGTATCGATCGTATGAATGATTGGATGCGTCAGTTTGGCTTTGGTGCTAAAACAGGTGTAGATTTACCAAGTGAAAGTGAAGGCTTATATCCGAGCCAAGAATGGAAAATGCGTACTCGTAAAACCAAGTGGCTCAAAGGTGAAACGATTTCAGTCAGTATTGGTCAGGGTGCATTTACTGCAACACCACTTCAGTTGGCAATGGCAACAGCTATTACAGCCAATCATGGTGCACATGTTACACCACATGTATTACGTGCAACCAAAGGCGCAAAAGAACACAAAATTATTAATGCGCCTACAGGGAAAATTAACTTTAGTGGCACAGATGCTGACTGGGTAAAAATGCGTGATGCAATGGTCGATGTGATTCAATCTGGTACTGGACGTGGTATTCGTACACCTATGTACCAAATTGCAGGAAAGACAGGTACAGCACAGGTTAAAAGTATTGCGCAAGGTAAACGCTATAATGAATCATTACTGACTGAACGTCAGCTCGATCACGGTCTTTTTGTTGGTTTTGCACCTGCGGAGAACCCAGAAATCGCAATTTCTGTCATTTGGGAAAATGGTAAACATGGTGGCTCAGCCGCACAACTTGCCCGCCCTATCTTTGATTATTGGTTATTAACTCGTAAGAAAAATCCACTCTTACCACAGAATCATCAAATCAGTGGCGGTCTAATGACTGCGGGAATTAAACCCGGTGAATTAGCAAGTGATGAAACAAATACATCAACCAATCCAAATACAGTAAATAGGTCTAAACCGGCTCAAAGTACAACACAAAATACTGTACAACAGCCCTCTCAAAATACAAACCATACAGCAAATCAAGCGGATATAACTGAATAGTGAAAAATCAATTACGCATTATTGGTGGTGAATGGAAGCGTCGTATGCTTCCTTTTGCGAGTGTTGACGGATTACGTCCTACCCCTGACAGAGTTCGTGAAACACTGTTCAATTGGTTAATGTGGGATATTCAAAATGCACAAGTACTCGACTTATGTACCGGTTCAGGTGCTTTAAGTTTTGAAGCTTTATCGCGTGGTGCAGCGTACGTCACAATGATTGAACCCAATTCAAATCAAGCCCAATTTTTAAAAGACAATATTCGTCTACTCAAAGCAGAAAACTGCCAACTCAAAGTGATGACTGCACAACAAGCATTAGTTGGGTTAAATACTCAGTTTGATGTAGTCTTTCTTGACCCGCCCTATGGTTTAAATTTATGGCAAGAGCTTGCTGAAAAGGCTGATCCTCTCATTAAAAATGAGGCTTATATTTATGTTGAAGCAGATTGTTATTTATCAAAATTAGTTTTACCGAGCAGTTGGGTTCTTATGAAAGAAACCAAAGCAGGTGCAGTCCGTGCAGGGCTTTATCAAAAACAAGCTTAAAATAAGCGTATATTTACCCAATAAAATACACATCTTAAATGAGCATATAAAAAGGAGTCCAATAAGGACTCCTTTTTTTAATCTTGGCTTAGCTTAAGCAAGACCTTTCTCTTTTAACACTTGAAGCATCGTTGAGCCCAATTCTGCAGGACTACGTGTATATGCCATACCTGCTTTTTCAAATGCAGCAAATTTTTCGTCGGCAGTACCTTTACCACCTGAGATAATTGCACCCGCATGTCCCATACGCTTACCTTTCGGCGCAGTCACACCTGCAATATAACCAATCACAGGCTTCGTCACATCTGATTGAATATACTCTGCCGCTTCTTCTTCTGCAGTACCACCAATTTCACCAATCATAATGATTGCTTCTGTTTGTGGGTCTTCTTGGAACAATTTCAAACAATCAATTTGATTCATACCTGGAATTGGATCACCACCAATACCAATACACGTTGACTGACCTAAACCCAGTTTTGTTGTTTGTGCAACAGCTTCATAAGTTAATGTACCAGAACGTGAAATAATCCCAATTTTACCAGGTTGATGAATATGACCTGGCATAATACCAATTTTACATTCACCTGGTGTAATCACACCTGGACAATTTGGTCCCACTAGACGCACACCGTTACCGTAAGTTTCAAGGTAACGTTTTGCTTTTAGCATATCAATTGTGGGTACACCTTCAGTAATCACAACAATTAAACCCACACCAGAATCTACAGCTTCCACAATTGAATCCAATACAAATGGTGCTGGTACATAGATCACCGAAGCATCTGCTTGTGTCTCACGTACAGCTTCTTTCATGGTATTAAATACAGGTAAACCAATATGATTTTGACCACCTTTACCTGGTGTTACTCCTCCCACAACCTTTGTACCATAAGCTAAAGCTTGTTCAGAATGAAAAGTACCATTTTTACCTGTAAAGCCTTGTACCAATACTTTTGTGTTTTTATTAATTAATACGCTCATGATTGATACCCCTTAAGCTTTTACCGCAGCAACGATTTTTTCTGCAGCATCCGATAGACCACTCGCAGAAGTTAATTTCAAACCTGATTCATCAAGGATTTTTGCACCTAGCTCAGCATTATTCCCTTCCAAGCGAACAACAACAGGTACAGTTACATTGACTTCCTGAATCGCTGCAATAATTGCCTCAGCAATCATGTCACAACGTACAATTCCACCAAAAATATTAATCAATACACCTTTTACAGACGTATCAGACAAAATAATTTTAAATGCTTCAATCACACGCTCTTTGGTTGCACCACCACCGACATCAAGAAAGTTTGCAGGCTGACCACCGTACAATTTAATAATATCCATGGTTGCCATTGCAAGACCAGCACCATTAACCATACAACCAATATTACCTTCTAGTGCAACATAGTTCAGATCAAATTCAGAGGCTTTCAATTCACGCTCATTTTCCTGTGACTTATCACGCATTGCTGCGATTTCAGGTAAACGATACAGAGCATTAGAATCAATACCAACTTTTGCATCGACACAAAGAATGTCGCCATTTTCACGTACAGACAATGGATTAATTTCAAATAATGCAAAATCATTTTCAATAAATGCTTTATATGCACCTGACATGATTGTCACAAATTGAGCAATTTGTTTGTCTTTTAAGCCCAATTGGAATGCTACATCACGTGCTTGAAAAGGAAGTAAACCAACTAATGGATCAACTTCAACTTTAATAATTTTTTCAGGAGTTTCTTCGGCAACTTTTTCGATTTCCACGCCACCTTCAGTTGATGCCATAAAGGTCACACGACGGCTAGAACGATCTACCACAGCCCCTAAATACAACTCACGTTCTACGGGATAAACATCTTCACAGACCAAAATACTATTTACAGGCTGCCCATTAGCATCTGTTTGATACGTCACTAAACGCGTACCCAATAGATTTTTTGCATATTCAGCGGCTTCATCGGCAGATTTTACAACTTTTACACCACCAGCCTTACCACGACCACCCGCATGTACTTGCGCTTTCATCACCGCAAATTTGCCACCAATTTGGTTAAATGCAGAAGCAGCTTCTTCAGGTGTTGTAATCAAAATACCTTCTTGAACAGGCATACCATATTTTTTTAACAGCGCTTTGGCTTGATACTCATGTAAATTCATTTTTTACCTTTTACTACTTTTCACGTTGTTATTACTCATCACTCATTGGTCTTCCATCACACCAAATCACGACAATTATTAAAATTAGTTCTTATACTTTTAGATGATTGTTCAAATAATTACAACCATCATTATAAAAAAGAGCGGCCTAAACCGCTCTCTTTTTATCTTATTTACGCTTACGCTGAATAGCATGAATTGCACGACCATCAACAGCTAGAGCCGCTTCGTGAACCACTTCAGAATACGTCGGATGACCAAATGTCATTAATTGTAAGTCTTCTACAGAAGATACAAACTCAAGTGCGATCATTCCTTGGTGAACGATATCAGAAGCACCAGGACCAATCACATGCATACCTAAAAGACGGTCAGTCTGTTCATCTGCAACGAATTTTACAAAACCAGCAGATTCACCAGCAGCTAAAGCACGACCATTCACCGCAAATGGGAATTGACCTGTTTTAACAGTATGACCTTTTTCTTTTGCTTGCTCTTCTGTCAAACCAACCCAAGCCGCTTCAGGATGTGTATAGATCACTGAAATGATTGTGTCATAGTTCACTTGCGCAGCATGACCGTGAATACGCTCAACCGCCATTACGCCTTCTTCCATTGCTTTATGCGCAAGCATTGGACCACGTACCAAGTCACCAATCGCATAAACACCTTCAACAGATGTTAAGCATTGATCATTCACATCAACTAAACCACGTTCAGTCAATTTAATGCCAGAATCTGCAGCCAATAAACCTTCTGCATAAGCTTTACGACCCACACAAACAATCAATTTATCGAAAGTTTGAGTTTTGTCTTCGCCTGCATGGTTAAATTGAACAGTCACTTCACGACCGTTAATTTCAGTACCTGCAACTTTTGCATTCAAACGAATATCAAGACCTTGTTTAGTCAAGATTTTTTGATATTCTTTTGCAAGTGCTTTGTCAGCCATTGGCAAGAATGAATCTGTTGCTTCAAATACAACAACTTCAGAACCAAGACGACGCCATACCGAACCAAGTTCAAGACCAATTACACCTGCACCAATCACACCAAGGCGTTTAGGTACTTCAAGGAACTCTAAAGCACCCGTAGAATCAACAATTAAATCTTCATCAACTGAAGCTACAGGAATATTTACAGGAATCGAACCTGATGCAAGAATTACATACTTAGGTTCTAGAACTTGTACAGCACCTTCATCAAGTGGAGTGAATTCTACTTTTTTACCTGCAAGTAATTTACCCGTACCTTGTAGCCACTCAATCCCATTACCTTTAAGTAATTGAGCAACACCACCAGTCAATTGATCTACAACTTTATCTTTACGTGCAATGATTTTTGCAAGATCAAACTTCACTTCACCTGTTGTAATACCATGATCATCAAGGTGATGAACTGTATCTTCATAACGGTGAGAAGAATCAAGCAATGCTTTAGACGGAATACAACCCACGTTTAAGCATGTACCACCTAAAGATGGCTTACCTTTATGTACACGTTTTTCAATACACGCAACTTTAAAACCAAGCTGAGCCGCACGAATGGCTGCTTCATAACCACCTGGTCCACCACCAATTACAACTAAATCAAATTGAGACATTTGTATCTCCAAACAATCCCCCTTAAATCCCCCTCTGATAAAGGGGGCAGATTCCCCTCTTTGATAAAGAGGGGTTAGGGGAGATTTATGCTGAATAAATTAAAGATCAAGGATAAGACGAGCAGGCTCTTCTAACAATTCTTTGATTGCTACAAGGAAACCTACAGCTTCTTTACCATCGATTAAACGGTGATCATAAGACAATGCCAAGTACATCATTGGCAAAATTTCAACTTGACCATTTACAGCCATTGGACGTTCTTGGATTTTATGCATACCCAAAATCGCAGTTTGTGGCGTGTTTAAAATAGGTGTTGAAAGCAATGAACCGAAAGTACCACCATTAGTGATGGTGAATGTACCACCAGTCATATCTTCGATGCCTAACTTACCGTCACGTGCTTTAGCAGCATATGCACGGATACCGTTTTCAACTTCAGCATAGTTCATGCGATCAGTATCACGAAGTACAGGAACAACCAAGCCACGCTCAGAAGAAACAGCCACACCGATGTCATAGAAACCGTGATAAACGATATCTTCACCATCAATTGAAGCGTTTACAGCTGGGTAACGCTTAAGTGCTTCAGTTGCAGCTTTAACGAAGAATGACATGAAGCCAAGACGCGCACCATGACGCTTCTCAAATGCATCTTTAAACTGCGCACGCATGTCCATGATAGGTTTCATGTTCACTTCGTTGAACGTTGTCAACATTGCTGTGTTTTGCGTAGCAGCAAGAAGACGTTCAGCAACACGTTTACGAAGACGAGTCATAGGAACACGTTTTTCGATACGTTCGCCTACAGCAACACTTAATGGTGTTGCAGCAACAGCTGCTGGTTTAGTTTGATGATTTGCAACATCTTCTTTCGTGATACGACCACCACGACCAGTACCATCAACATCAGATGCAGCAATACCTGTTTCAGACAATGCTTTACGTACAGCAGGTGCTTGATCAGCAACTTGAGTACGCTCAACCACAGGTGCTGCACCCGCCTCTGTTACAGCAGCAGCTTGTTCAACTTGCGCTTCAGATTGAACTGCTTCAGTTGCAGCTGCGCCAGAAACAGCACCTTCTTCAAATTGAGCAATCACTTCGCTTGATAAAACAGTATCGCCTTCATTTTTAATAATGACAGAGATTGTACCGTCAGCAGGAGCAACAACTTCCAAAACAACTTTATCTGTTTCGATATCGCAGATCACTTCGTCACGTGCAACAGCTTCACCCGGTTGTTTGTGCCAAGTTGCAATTGTTCCGTCAGCAACTGATTCTGGAAATACCGGTGCTTTAATTTCGGTTGCCATTATTTAGATTCTCCTGATTGATCAGCTACGATCGCTAATGCGTCTTGTACCAGCTGAGCTTGTTGTTTTGCATGCAAGTAAGGTGAGCCACATGCAGGTGCAGCAGAAGCTTCACGACCTGCATAGCTAATTTTAATATGTTGACCAGAAGCCATTACGCCTTCATATAAACGAGGAGCAATGAATAACCATGCGCCTTGATTCTTCGGCTCTTCTTGACACCATACCAACTCTTTGATGTTTGGATAAGATTCAAGAACTTCCGCAAGACGTTGTTCTGGGTACGGGTACAATTGTTCAACACGTACAATTGCAATGTTAAGATTTTGCTCACGACGTTTTTCAAGTAAATCGTAATAAACCTTTCCACCACAAAGTACAAGACGAGTTACGTCTGCTTTATTGATTTGATCCACTTCATCAATCACAGTTTGGAATGTACCATTTGCAAGTTCATCTAAAGTTGATGTCGCAAGCTTGTGACGAAGCAATGACTTCGGTGAAGTCACGATCATTGGTTTACGAATTGGACGAAGTGCTTGACGACGCATTGCATGATAAATCTGTGCAGGTGTAGTCGGCGTGATCACTTGCATGTTTTCTTCAGCACACAACTGAAGGAAACGCTCAAGACGTGCAGATGAATGCTCTGGACCTTGACCTTCAAAACCATGTGGAAGAAGAAGTGTTAAACCACACACACGTTCCCACTTCGTTTCACCTGATGAAATGAACTGATCGATCACAACCTGTGCACAGTTTGCAAAGTCACCGAACTGAGCTTCCCAAATTACCAAGCTTTTTGGCAATGTAGTCGCATAACCATATTCAAATGCCAATACTGCCATTTCTGACAACAAGGAGTCATAAATTGCAGTACGTGGTTGGTTTTCTTTCAAGTTACATAATGGAATATAAACTGAACCATCTGCTTGGTTATGAAGTTTCGCATGACGGTGTGAGAATGTACCACGACCTACGTCTTCACCTGTTAAACGAACCAAGTAACCATCATCAAGAATTGATGCATAAGCTAAAACTTCTGCAGCACCCCAGTTTAATGGCATTTCGCCTGTCTGCATTTTCAGACGATCATCAATTACTTTAGAAACCTGACGTTGCATCACGAAGCCTTCAGGCAACTCACGCATTTTACGACCAAGTTCTTTTAAGCGTTCGATTGGGAATGTTGTATCCCATTTGTCTGTATATTCATGACCCAAATATGGTGTCCAATCGACAAACATTTTTTCGTTTGGTTCAAGAACAAGTGCATTGGCAACATGACGACCTGCTTCAAGGTCTTCACGGTATTGCTCAACCATTGCATCAGCAGCAGCACGATCAAGTACATTTTGCTGAACCAATTGGTCTGCATATAATGTACGTGTAGTCGCTTTTTTACTGATGACTTGATACATCATTGGCTGTGTTGCAGCAGGTTCATCAGCTTCGTTGTGACCACGACGACGGTAGCAGAACATGTCAATCACAACGTCTTTACGGAATGTATGACGGAAATCATGTGCAAGTTGAGCAACAAACAATACAGATTCAGGATCATCACCATTCACATGGAAAATTGGCGCCTGAATCATTTTTGCAATGTCAGTACAGTATTCTGTAGAGCGTGCATCACGTGGATCAGATGTTGTAAAACCAACTTGGTTGTTCACAACAATATGAACTGTACCACCGACTGTGTAACCACGAGTCTGTGACATCTGGAATGTTTCTTGGTTTACGCCTTGACCTGCAAATGCTGCATCACCATGAACGATGACTGGCAATACGTCATCACCACCAATATCTTTACGACGTACTTGACGTGCGCGTACCGAACCTTCTACAACAGGTCCAACGATTTCAAGATGCGATGGATTAAATGCCAATGCCAAGTGAACTTCGCCACCTGGAGTCATCACGTTAGATGAGAAACCTTGATGGTACTTAACGTCACCAGAACCTTTTTTATGAATTGATTTACCTTCAAATTCACCAAAAAGATCTGCTGGGTTTTTACCCATAATATTAACAAGAAGGTTTAGACGACCACGGTGTGGCATCCCAATCACAACTTCTTTACAACCTACAGAACCTGCACGTTGAATTAGTTCATTCACCATAGGAATGAAAGATTCACCACCTTCCACACCAAAGCGTTTTGCACCAACGTATTTATTACCAAGGAATTTTTCAAGACCTTCAGCAGCAGTCAAACGTTCAAGTACATGCTTTTTCTGATCTGCTGAAAAACCAAATTGACCACGTGCACTTTCTAAGCGCTGCTGAATCCAACGTTTTTCTTTAGTATCAACAATATGCATATACTCAACACCAACAGAAGCACAATATGTTGCCTCCATTGCGTTAACCATTTCACCTAACGTTGCTTCAGCTTTACCAATCGCAAGATTACCTGCATTAAATACAGTATCAAGATCAGATTTAGTTAAACCGTGTGTTGCAAGATCAAGATCAGGTACATCTTCACGTTTCGCAAGACCTAATGGATCAAGTTTTGCTTTTTGATGCCCACGGTTACGATAAGCCGCAATAAGTTGCAAAACACCAATCTGACGACGTTCATGTTCAGTACTGACTTCGCTCTGAACAACAGGTTGAACACGATTTGAATTTCGACCTAATAATAAGAACTGTTCACGGATATTTCCGTGAGGCTGATCACCTTTTGGAAATTTATCAAAGTATTCTCTCCAGTCATCACCAACAGATGTTGGAGAAGCTAGATATTGTTCGTAAAGCTCTTCAATATACGCTGCACTATCAGCTGAAAGTTCAGTGTCAAGACGCAATGCGTCAGCAACTTCTTGCATTTGTGGACCCATTTTCCTATTGCAAAAACATTACAGGATGCTCTTCTTAAGCACACCCATGATTGATCATGCCAAATTGGTAAATTGACATTCACCCTTTTTGATTTCAATCATCAAAAAGAATTTTATGCATTGAAACTTTTCAATGCATTCAATGAATCATAACGCCTTCATTGGCATCATCACTCATTTTCCATACTCGATTAAATCGAGCAATTTTTTTTGCAAATCGGCTTAGAAAAATAAAATCATCGATTTAACTTTTCTAAAACAACTTTAAAACTATTTATAAACGCTTCAAATGACTTTATGTGTTGATAAAATGTACATTTTTCCCGTTCGATTTTGATAAATAGAGCAATTTGTTAAATGCTAACATGAACTCCATGTTGAATTGATTTTTTTGACACATACCACCTATAACACAGCGAAATACATGTACCAAAATATAGTTTAGCATATGACGTCATTTCTTCAACTTTCAAGTCTGATCTTGAAAAAACCAATAAAATTACATATAAAAAAAGGGGCGCACACCTTTTCGGCGTGCGCCCCTTCTCAGATATTAACCTGCTTGATCAAGCAACATGCTACGGATGTGACCGATCGCTTTTGTTGGGTTTAGACCTTTAGGGCAAACTGATACACAGTTCATAATACCTTTACAACGGAACAACGAGAACGGGTCGTCAAGACGAGATAAACGATCTTGAGTTGCTGTATCACGTGAATCGATAATAAAACGGTATGCATTTAACAATGCAGACGGACCTAAGAATTTATCAGGATTCCACCAGAATGATGGACATGATGTTGAACAACATGCACAAAGAATACATTCATACAAACCATCTAAATGCTCACGATCTTCTGGAGACTGCAAACGCTCTTTAGGTGGCGCAGGTTGATTATTGATTAGGAATGGTTGAATTTTGTCATACTGATCGTAGAACTGATTCATATCCACAACTAAATCTTTAACCACTGGCAAACCTGGAAGTGGACGAATCACGATTTTTTCCGGTAAATCGTTTAAGTTCACTAAACAAGCAAGACCATTTTTACCGTTAATATTTACACCATCAGAACCACAGATTCCTTCACGGCATGAACGACGGAAAGTCAAAGATTCGTCTTCCACTTTTAATGCAAGAAGTGCATCAAGCAACATACGGTGCTTATCAGTCAATTCAAGTTTAAAAGTTTGCATGTACGGTGCTTTATCCTTATCAGGATCATAGCGGTAGATTTCGAATGTACGTGTACCTCTACTCATCTTATTTCTCCCAATTAGAATGTACGTGGTTTAGGTGGAATTGGATCAACTTTTAATGGCTTATAGCGTACAGGCTTGTACTCTAAATGATTATCAGAAGAGAACCACAATGTATGCTTCATCCACTCATCATCACGGCGACCATATGGATAATCTGCATGATCTGGAGACAATTCGTAATCTACAACCGTATGTGCACCACGACATTCTTTACGAGCAGCAGCTGAAATCAACGTTGCTTTCGCCACTTCGTAAATATTTTCAACTTCTAATGCTTCAATACGTGCAGTATTGAATACTTTAGATTTGTCTTTTAAGTGAATGTTACGTACACGAGGTTCGATCGCAAGAATTTGCTTCACACCCTCGTCAAGTAATGCTTGAGTACGGAATACACCTGCATGATCTTGAACGATATCACGAATTGCATCAGCAACTTCTTGTGCATTTTCACCTGAAGTAGAGTCATCAAGATGAGCAATACGTTTCATAGTGTTCTCAAGAACAGTTGTTGGCAGTGGTGTGTATTCATCACCGTGGTGTTTAGTCACGTAATCGATGATGTGTTCACCAGCAGCTTTACCAAATACAACCAAATCAAGGAGTGAGTTTGTACCTAAACGGTTTGCACCATGTACAGATACACAAGAACATTCACCAATTGCATAGAAACCTTTTACAGGTTTAACGAAGTTACGTTCGCCACCATTGTGTGAATACACGCCTGTTTCTTTATTGTAATTTGCATCAAATGCTTGAGTTTCAGCACCTTCAGGAAGCACAACCTGACCATGAATATTCGTTGGAATACCACCCATTTGATAATGGATTGTTGGTACCACAGGAATAGCCACTTTCGTAATATCTACGTTTGCGAATTTCTTACCAATCTCAAATACAGATGGAAGACGTTTCATAATCGTATCAGCACCCAAGTGAGTCATATCAAGTAAGATATAATCACCTTTAGGACCACAACCACGACCTTCTTTGATTTCTTGGTCCATTGAACGAGATACGAAGTCACGTGGTGCCAAATCTTTTAACGTAGGTGCATAGCGTTCCATAAACGGTTCGCCATCTTTGTTACGAAGAATTGCACCTTCGCCACGACAGCCTTCTGTCAACAATACGCCTGAACCTGCCACACCTGTTGGGTGGAACTGCCAGAATTCCATATCTTGTAATGGAATACCTGCACGAGCGGCCATACCAAGACCATCACCCGTATTGATATACGCATTGGTTGATGCACGGTAAACACGACCCGCGCCACCAGTTGCAAACAATGTTGCTTTACCTTGGAATACTGCAATTTTACCCGTTTCTTGATCGATTGCCGTTACGCCAAGCACATCGCCTGCTTCGTTACGAATAAGATCAAGAGCGATCCATTCTACGAAGAATTGTGTACCCATTTTCACGTTGCTTTGATAAAGCGTATGAAGAAGTGCGTGACCTGTACGGTCAGCAGCAGCACATGCACGCGGAACTGGCTTTTCACCATAGTTAGCAGCATGACCACCGAAAGGACGCTGATAAATTGTACCATCAGCATTACGGTCAAATGGCATACCCATGTGTTCAAGTTCATAAACAACTTGAGGTGCTTCACGCGTCATGAACTCGATCGCGTCTTGGTCGCCTAACCAATCTGAACCTTTAACCGTGTCATAGAAATGGTAGTGCCAATTATCTTCTTGCATATTACCAAGAGATGCACCAATACCACCCTGTGCTGCCACAGTATGAGAACGTGTTGGGAATACTTTAGTCAGTACAGCAACTTTCAAACCAGCTTGAGCAAGTTGGTAAGAAGCACGCATACCCGAACCACCACCACCTACGATGACTGCATCGAAAGTTTCATGTGGAATATTTGTGTAATCTTCTTTAGGGGTTATAGCGCCCATGATTATTTCCTATCAATTCGCCCAAAAAATCTGGATCGCCCAAATTGCGTATGCAAATACAGCAAGAATCACTGCTGTAGTAAGTACAAGGCGTAAGCCTGATGCTGAAGGACCCATTGAACGAGTCGTTACATAATCAGTGAATACTTGCCACATACCAATCCAAGCATGCGCAACAAGAGATAAGACTGACAATAAAGATAAAATCTTCATTGGCGTCGTCATCATAAAGCCATGCCACTGTTCATAGCCGAAACCACTATTGCATAGGACCCAACCTAAAATCACAACAGTATAAACAGCAAGTACAACAGCACTTACGCGCTGGATATACCAGTCACGAGAGCCTGAACCCGTTAAACCTGTAGCACTTTTCATTAGAGAACAATCCATACAAATGATGCGATAACAGCGATCACAGCCAAGATTAATGCGATAGTAGCTGCCAAGCGACCGCTCTCTAGTTCTTCTGCAAAACCAAGATCAGCAAACAAGTGTTTAATACCCATAATGAAATGGAATAGTAAACCGGCTACAAACACCCATACGATGAAACGCACAATGAAGCCACCAAAGATTGCCTGAACTTGCGCAAAACCTTCTGGAGAAGACAAAGACTTGTCTAATAGCCACAAAAGTACCGGTACGAGTAAAAATACGATAACACCTGAAAGACGGTGTAGAATTGATGCAATAGCCACAGGGGATTTTAAGTTTACGTCTAAAACTTGACCCATGGACAAATTGACAGGTCTGTTGCTTTTCACAGCGGGCATCCTGTAAGTAAAAACTCCATCCGGAGTTTGTTGGAATTAATTCGAAGGAAAGCTAGCATATTGTCAGACAAATGATCTTGCCTGAACTTTTAAACGACACTGAATTATAAGACTTGAATTATCAAAATACAAACAATGCTCTTTAGCATTTCAGTGAAAAAATCATCAAATAAGAATCATTTACAACATTCGACTCTTTCAAACATTATAATCATATTCTTAACACAACTCTATTTATTTGTTTTTTATTAATTTATATCAAATTACACGAAATAAAATAATCAATTTAATATTTGAAATAATATGCATTAAATTTAGACTAAAGCACAACATAACGGACATGATTGTCCATCAATATTTTAAATATGAATATTGCTTATCAATATAGCTTCTACTGCTTAAAACAAATGCAACTATTTTCTTTAACTACATAGCACCATTATTTTATTTTAAAATAACGAATATCAATTTTACATTATTTAACTTTAGTCTTTATTTTAGAATGAAACACTTAGCAAAAATTATTGATCTAATTCACAACTAAATTTGTAAGATCAAGTACTTTATTTATACTAAGGACTCTCTTTCTTGCGCACCTATTGTTTTATTTTTAATCAATATTTTAATTATTATTGCTATTTTTTAATCAAATAGGCATTAAAATGAAAACAAATATTTCAATATCTTGGATGATTATTTTTCATTCTGTTGTCATTACATAATATTGGTAAGCAATGAAATATATATAGTTTTAGCTGTTTTTATTTTCCAATAAAATTTTACAATTAAGCTGTAGTATTGGTAAAAACTGTCATTTAGCTATGCGCTATTGTAATTATTTTTCTGCACCTCTTGTTCAATTTACCTTATTATACTGACCGAAGCGAAAATGCTGAATCCAATTTACTTCGATTTTTTTAACTAAGCCTCTGTGCGATCGTTACTTTTCATCCATAAGTATAATTGACAAAATTTCAGTACTCACTAAGCTTATAGCAATTTTTGATCCATTCAGTCTGTGCATTAGAAAATGATAAACAGATTGGATAAAACATTCACCAGGACAGGAGATCTATTGAATGTCTGAAGCAACTGGCAAAAAAGCCGTATTACAACTTGATGGCAAAGCAATTGAATTACCAATTTACAGTGGTACATTGGGCCCAGATGTAATCGACGTTAAAGATGTGTTGGCCGCAGGTCACTTTACTTTTGATCCTGGTTTTATGGCGACAGCTGCATGTGAATCTAAAATCACATTCATCGATGGCAACGCAGGTGTTCTTTTACACCGTGGCTACCCGATTGCTCAGTTGGCGACTCAAGCAGACTATTTAGAAACTTGCTATTTACTTTTAAATGGCGAACTTCCTACTGCTGAACAAAAAGTTGAATTTGACGCTAAAGTACGTAACCACACTATGGTTCACGACCAAGTTAGCCGTTTCTTCAATGGTTTCCGTCGTGATGCTCACCCAATGGCGGTGATGTGTGGTGTTGTTGGTGCATTATCTGCGTTCTATCACAACGGTTTTGACGTTGAAAATGTTGATCACCGTGAAATCACTGCAATCCGCTTGGTTGCTAAGATTCCTACGCTAGCTGCTTGGACTTACAAATATACAATCGGTCAACCGTTTGTTTACCCACGTAACGACTTAAGCTACGCAGAAAACTTCTTGTATATGATGTTTGCTACTCCAGCAGATCGCGATTACAAAGTTGACCCTATTCTTGCTAAAGCAATGGATCGTATCTTTACACTTCATGCTGACCACGAACAAAATGCATCGACGTCTACAGTACGTTTAGCTGGTTCTACTGGCGCTAACCCATATGCATGTATCGCTGCGGGTATTGCTGCACTTTGGGGACCTGCTCATGGTGGCGCGAACGAAGCTGTTCTTAAAATGCTTGATGAAATCGGCACGAAAGAAAACGTTGCTGACTTCATGGAAAAAGTAAAAACTAAAGAAGTTAAACTTATGGGCTTCGGTCACCGAGTTTATAAAAACTTCGATCCACGTGCGAAAGTAATGAAAGAAACTTGTGACGAAGTGCTAACTGCACTTGGTATCAACGATCCACAGCTTGAACTTGCTATGGAACTTGAACGCATTGCACTTTCTGACGAATACTTCATTAAACGTAATTTATACCCTAACGTAGACTTCTACTCAGGTATCATCCTTAAAGCGATTGGTATCCCGACTGCAATGTTTACTGTAATCTTCGCGCTTGCACGTACTGTTGGTTGGATCAGCCATTGGTTAGAAATGCATAGCACAGCTTACAAAATCGGTCGTCCTCGTCAGCTTTATACGGGTGAAACTCAACGCGATATCCAACGTTAATTCGTTACGCGTTTAGACTGAACAAGAAACCACCCTTTTGGGTGGTTTTTTTATGCTAAGTTAAAAATATAATTTAAATACAATTAAGTGTAAAACCATGAATCCGATGATTGCTCAACAACGTTTGAATGACTTAAGAACACAGATGCAACAGCACGATCTTGACGCCTTTATTGCCATGAGTGCAGATCCGCACATGTCCGAGTATTTACCTGAGTATTGGCAAGTTCGACTGTGGCTCACAGGTTTCACTGGCTCGGTAGGCATAGTGGTGGTCACGCAAGATTTTGCAGGGCTTTGGGTCGATGGTCGTTATTGGGTGCAAGCAGAGCAACAACTTGAAAATACAGGTTTTGTTTTACAAAAACAAACCACTGAGCCAACATCGACACATCTAGCTTGGCTCGCTCAAAACCTGCCTCTACATGCCACGATTTCAGTCAATGGACAAACGCTTTCTGTACAACAATTTGAAGCACTCAATCAAATTGCTCAACAACACCAATTTACAATTCAAACCCCTTTTGACATCATCAATGAAATTTGGACAGACCGACCTGCTTTACCCCAAGAGGTAGTTTGGCAAATGGCGAATGGCTTAAATGCACAAACACGTTTAGAAAAACTATCGCTCATTCGCTCAACATTAAATACAAAAAATGCATCAGCGCACTTCATTTCAGCACTTGATGATATTGCGTGGATTCTCAACTGTCGTGGACAAGATGTAGAATATAATCCTGTTTTTCTTGCACATTTATTTATAGATACATCACGTACGGTTCTTTTTATTGATGATATAAAACTCTCCAAGGAACTACACCAACTTTTAACACAAGATCAAATTACAGTTTTACCTTATACACAGACCGAATTTTTTTTAAGCCAACTTTCACAACAACATGTCTTAATTGATCCTGCGAAAGTATCTATTTTACATACACAAAGCATTCAAAAAAATAATCAGCTTGTGCAGGATATCAATCCTAGTACTTTATTTAAATCACGCAAACATGCTACTGAAATTACACACATTCGCAATGCTATGACTAAAGATGGCGTTGCGCTGAGTCATTTTTTTTATTGGTTAGAAACCGCTTTCACACAAAATCAACCCATCAATGAACTGATCATTGATGAAAAAATTACTGCCTTTCGTGCAGAACAAGTTGGTTTTATCGGTTTAAGTTTTTCAACCATTGCAGGCTTCAATGCCAATGGTGCTTTGCCACACTACCGTGCGACTAAAGACAGTTATAGTCAAATTCAAGGTGATGGTTTATTACTCATTGATTCAGGTGCGCAATATCATGATGGGACAACAGATATTACCCGAGTTATTCCAATTGGTACGCCAAGCACCGAGCAAAAACGTGATTATACCCTTGTTTTAAAATGCCATATTGCACTTGCACAAACGGTATTCCCTGAAGGTATAGCTTCACCTTTACTTGATGCCATTACACGCCAAACCTTATGGAAATATGGACTTGATTATCGTCATGGAACAGGTCACGGTGTCGGCTTTGCTCTGAATGTACATGAAGGACCACAAGTTATTTCATACTATGCACCCACCCTACCACAAACAAAAATGCGTGAAGGTATGATCACATCCAATGAGCCAGGCTTATATCACGAAGGAAAATATGGTATCCGAATTGAAAACTTAGTGGTCAATCAAGCTAAAAAGTTTACAAACTCAACCTATGGAGAATTTTTAGAATTTGAAACTTTGACCCTTTGCCCGATCAATCAAAGCTGTATTGCTTTAGAGTTGATGACTGAAAGCGAGATAACTTGGTTGAATGAATATCATCAAACTGTTCGTGAACGATTAGCTCCTCATCTACAAGGTAAAGTGCTTTATTGGTTAATTGAAAATACTCAAGCGATTTAATGCCGTCCCTATAAAACATAAAAAGCACTTCGCTATAAAATGAAGTGCTTTTTATGGATCAAATATCTATAAAACGATTACATCAAAATCTTAATTTTTTCGATCTTCGTTGTCTTTTTAGCATTTTTACATGCATTGGATGATTGAACAGTCTTAATTACTTCTTTACGCACCAATGAAACATCAATTTTTCCTTCAATAATTTCACCCGTTCGACAATCCTCCTCACCGAGTTGTTCGTTATAACGACCGGGATCATCATTAGAATTTACTGTAGCAATTACTTTTGCATTCCATCCATCAAAATAAACCAAATCCAAAGTACTACTCAATATACCTTGCCCTGAACCTGCCGATTCTATTTCAACCAATTGCACAGGTTGGGTTTGACTCAATGCGGAATAGACTTTAAAGGTATTCGATTGTCCACCGAAATCAGTCAAAATTTTTGACTGTTTTAATGTCGGTCTTGTTAAAATATAGCCTGCCCAAAAATTGCGTCCTGCATTTTCAAAAGAAACTCCTGACAAATAAGCATGCTCACCTGAACGTAAAGTTATAGCTTGTGTATGATCAATCAAAATAGCTTTTGCAGGTGTCGCCTGTGAATCATCTAAATTGATCAATTGATCAATAATCTCTTGAACTTTAGGCACAGAAGCAAAACCGCTTGAAATAGAAAATGTAAATAAAACACTTAACATTAATAATTTAGATAAAATTTTCATTCTACATGCTCAATTTTGAGTTAAATCTACGTTAAGTCAATGATAAAAGACTTAACGACCCCACTCCATTTTTGACATATACGGTTGAATTTTCTTTATACGATCAATATTGGTCTTTTCAATACTCGTCAATTGAGCATCAACATTGGTACTACAGGGCATATACCATTCTAAATGTGCAAAAGACTGCGCCCATTCTTTATTGGTAAAAGAATAACCATGACGGGCATAGATTTCATTTCGCATGTAGTCCAAAGCCTCAGGTGACATCTGTAAATCAGCATCTTTCAATAATCGTTGAGATGCTTCAGGATAATCCCCTTCATTTTTTTGATAACGACATTGTTGTGGCTTTAAATCAAAATATTTTGGCTTCACTTGTCCTGTCGCAGACTCCCAACTGACATCAATCAAATTTGGTTGCTGATTGTTTAATGTAAAAATAAAAGTACCACTACTATTTTTAGCGCCACTTTCAACTGCTGTGACTTTATAACCTTTTGGCGTTGCCTTGACTGCACCACTAAAATTTTGTTTATTTGCACCAAGCAAGCTATAACCTTTCACTTGTTTTTGATCAATAGACTGAATAAAAACAGATATTTTTCGCTCATCGTATAAACCTGTCCAAGAGCGCTGAAACTGCTTAATATCCTCAGCAGTCGCCATACCCGAAAACAACAAGGTCATACAAGATAAAGCATAGATTTGATATTTTTTCTTCATTATAATTTCCTGTAATGATCTCATTAATAAATGATAAAACCTAAAGACTATGTTTAAAATAACAATAAAAATAGCCAAGTTTTATTTCACAATTGTGATTTTATTGCTCTATATTTATCTGTGTTATCTCATGGCAATGATCTGTCTACAATACTTTCCGTGGCAAGATGATCAAAATTTTCTTTTATTAAAACAGGATGTGGTCAATACTCAACCTTGGCAATTTGCATTTAAAATCCATGTTATCACCAGTAGTTTTATCTTGATTGCAGGATTTACACAATTTTTCCGTATTTTTCGAACTAAATTTCCTAGACTACATCGTAGCAGTGGTTGGCTTTATATCATCACTATTTTAGCTTTTGCCCTACCTAGTGGATTTATCCTTGCTCTTTCAGCAGCAGGCGGTTTAAGCACACAAATTAGTTTTGTTTTACTCAGTGTTTTGTGGGGAATTTCAACCGTATCGGCACTCTATTTTGCATTGAAAGAAAAATGGATTTTACACCGTGATTGGATGATCCGTAGCTTTGCGTTAAGTCTTTCAGCCTTAAGTTTAAGATCATGGAAAATGCTTCTCTATGAACTGCAACCCTATTTTGAATGGCTAACACCGATTCACATTTACCAGCTTGAATCATGGCTAGGTTGGGTAATTAATTTATGTCTTGCAGAAATTATTATTTGGAAACTGCACCATTCAAAAATGCGCCATTCAACACCAAATATCAGCCAATAAAAAACCCAAATAAATTCAGGTTTTTATACATCAATTTCGACTGTTGAGTTATAGCATTCAAATATTAAGACGCAACATTGTATTTATTTAAATCTAGATCTTTCAGTTGATTTTTCAACTCTTGCAAAGACCATGGCCAAGCAGCAAAGTTACGACCATTCTGATCTAAATAATAAGACTTGCAACCACCCGCATTAAATACTGTAGTCTTCAAATGCTTTTGTACTTTAATATTATGCATTGTAATGACATCTTTTTTAATGTCAAAACGTTTGATTTTCTGATCACGCATTTTCAGTAAACCACTGACAATGTAATCAATTTGTGCTTCTGCAATACCAATAAATGAATCATAAACCAAAATATTTGGACCCAATACCAAAAAGGCATTAGGTACATTTTCAAGACTTGCTCCTAAAAATGCCTCAGGTGAAGTATCTTTCCAACGGTCTGCAAGGACTTTGCCATCGGCATCATAAACACGCTTACCAATGGGTGGATGTGACACCTCAAAACCAGTTCCAAGAATAATCACATCGACTTCATGGCATTCACCATTGGCAGAAATGACGGTATTGCCATCTATTTCAACTAAACCATGTGGCACAAGTTTTACATTGTCTTGTTGCAAAGTTGGGTAATAATTATTTGCGAATAATAGACGCTTACAACCAATATCAAAATTCGGCGTAACGTCTTTACGTAATTTTGCATCTTTAATTTGCAAACGTAACAACTGACGACTCAACACATTAATCGGTTTTAATATTTTCGGATTACGCAAGCCAAAGTTAACACCATTTAAAATTTGGACAATACTTTTACGCCATGTTTCCTGAATAACAGGATATTTTCCAATTAAACCTTTCGCTTTGTCACTCAAGTCCATATCTGCTTTTGGCAACACCCAAGGAGCAGTACGTTGAAATACAATTAATTCTTTTGCCAAAGGCTGAACTTGAGGAATAAACTGAATTGCAGATGCACCCGTACCAATCACAGCAATACGCTTGCCCTTCAGGTCAGCGTCATGATTCCAGCGCGCAGAATGGAACATTTCCCCCTTAAAGGACTCAATACCTTTAATTTTTGGCATCGATGGTTCTGTAATTGGACCTGTCGTAAACACGACAGTTTTTGCTTGATATAGACCTTTTGAGGTTTCTAGATTCCAAATGTGATTGGCTTTATCCCACTTTGCACTTAGCAACTCATTATTAAATTCGATTTTTCCATCCAAATTAAATTTCGCTACGACCTCTTCTAAATAATCTAAAATTTCAGGTTGCTTGGCAAATAAGTGGCTCCACTTGTGGCTTGGTGAAAAAGAAAATGAATAAACCGCAGAAGGAACATCACAGCCACATCCTGGATAATTATTATCACGCCATGTACCACCAACGCGACTTGCTTTTTCCAGCACAATATAATCGTGATACTCTGCCTGATTCATTTTATAGGCAGCAGCAATACCCGAAATCCCTGCACCAATAACAATGGTGTCATACACATGAACAGGTTTTTCAGTTTTAGTCACAGGTACTTTTTCAGTTGTAACTTCAGATTTTTGTGTCGTTTCAGCTTTTTGTACAGTTTTCGCTATCGCTTCTACTGACTTTTCAGCTTTTGGCTCAACTTTTACTTCTGATTTTGCTACGACAGCTTCAGTCGCTTTTTCTATGGTCTTTTTCCGTGTTGGTTTTGGTTTATCTGTCGTGTTCTCTGCCAACAATACATCTTGTGTCGCTTCATTGCTCATGCTTTTTTACTCATATTCTATTCGTACAAAATACTTTTGTGGTTGTTTTAAATAATGACGTTATTTAAATATTCGTGCCATTATTCAATGTCTTATTTAAAATACTTATTAAACACAGGATATCCCACACCCAATGCTTTTGCATACAAACTTGGCGAAGCACGTTTCAACAGCCAGAACAGTTTTGCATCAGGTTGTGGAATGGTGTAAAGCTTGCCTGCATCCAAATTATTCAAGGTTTTAATTACAACTTGATCACTCGTTGTAAAAGCATGATTCATTAGTAAATCATCTGCTAAACCTGCATACTGCTTTGGTAGGCGACCATTTTTCATAATATTGGTTGGTACAAGTGTTGGACAAAGTACATTGACACTAATTTTATCTTTACGCAGTTCCGCAGACAGTGTTTCGGACAGCGCCAATACACTAGATTTGGTCACATTATAAGCCGTCATTTCAGGCGCAGCGGTATAACCTGCTGCCGAAGCAACGTTAATAATTGCACCATAACCTTGCTTTTTAAACTTTGGTACAAAGTAGTGACAACCATAAATAACACCCCAAAGATTGATGTTTACACACCATTGCCAATCTTCAAGAGAAACTTCATCAAACTTACCACCCAAGCCAACTCCCGCATTGTTAATAATTAAACTAACGGAATGTTTCAATAACTCTTCGGCGTGCTCAGATAAAGCTTGAACTTGAGCTTTATCAGTCACATCACATTGCACAGCAAATGCCTTTCCAGAAGTTTGTGACGTAATCAAACTGACTGTTTCTTTCGCAGCATCCAAGTTAATGTCTGAACAAACAACGCTTCCACCACGTTTTGCAAGTTCTAATGCAAAACTACGACCAATTCCACTACCTGCACCCGTTACAACAGCATACGCATTTTGACTTGGTAAACGCTTTTTTGAAAAAATACCCATATCTTCTAATCATCCATCTTTTTTATTTTAAGAACGTAGTGCAGGATAAAATTCTTTCGTCATATATGGCGTAAGAACACCTGTTTCAGGGTTCAATAATTTCTCTTTGTAATATGCCAAAAATTCACTTGTATCATGATCATTTGGGTGAAAATCAGGACGTAAATAATCAAAAATATGCCCCAATGTACTGCCATATACACCATCTTTTAAACCAAAAATCAGACGGAAGTTATATGGAATTTCTTTCCAATATTTTAGACTGACCAAATTTGATGGTTTACGATAAAACGGCACTAAAATAGATGCGGCAGAAATCAGCATTAAAATTGTAATTAAGGCAGGAAAGAATCCAGCAATACGTAATGCATAGTTATTTGACAAAGTTTGATAAACATCAAAAGCAATATCTTTATGCTCAGATTCTTCTAACATATGCCACATCCAAATCGCACGTTGCTTTTCATCTTGTGAACGAAAGAATATTTCTTCATGATTCATCATGTATTCAGCAAGTACCGCTGTAAAATGCTCAATCGCTGCCATAAGCGATAATTTCATCGGTTGTGGTAAACGCTCAAAGCCATACTCAAACACATAACCTGCTAGAAAACGAAATAATTTCACAGGCAAATCAAGCTCTAAAAAAGCGTCATTTAACTCTTCATGCATTTTGGAATGAATCGCTTCTTGACCAATCAGTGAAGTCACACGTTGTTTTAACAATGGGTCGGTAATGAAGTCACGGTGATAACGTGCTGTATCAATGACCAAGTCCTCGCCACGCGTTAAAAAAATAGACAATGATGCAAAATATGCACTTGCCAACTCAGCATTCATATAAAATTTTGGATCAAGCAATTTTGGATCAAAATCAAACTTCATATGGCGGATTGGAATAATCGGCGATTGTTTGTCCAAACTAAAAGGTGCTGCAGCAAAAGCTTTAGTAACAGCTTTCTTAATAGGCTTAGTAAATAACATGGCAAATACTCTTTATTTGTTGAATTTGGAAATCCATTTCACTATTTTAATGCAGCCAAATAGATCGCCTTTTGAGTAAAAAATCTACTTTGTTATAATAAAAATAAGCTAAGGTTTATGAAATACCATTAGCAATTTAGGTCAATACATTAGCAATTTATGCCTATTCAACCAAACTGTTAGACAATCGTCTTCTTACTTGCTCTTAATAACAATAATTGACCTCATTTGATAAATTTAAATACAGCTAATATTAAAAAGTTTGCTGAATTGACATTCCATGAAATTAGCTCAAATGTATTCGTCATTTAGCGACCAAGATAATCTGAATGACTTTTTTTGATACAAACATGACTATAATTACAGCCTCAGTATTTTGGCAAAATAATCAAATCTACCTAATACAAAAATGCATATAAATGGTTTTCAGTATCCCTAAATGATAAAGCCCAAATTTTATATTTGGGCTTTATCATCACTTAAGTCAATTTAGGATAAACGTATTGGTGGAGTAAACTCTTTCACAAAAAAAGGAGTTAAAGTCCCTGTTTCAGGATCTAGCAATTCTTTTTTGTAATGCTCCAATAGTGTAGTTGTATCATGATCGTTAGGATGGAAATCTAGACGTAAATAATCAAATATATGTCCTAAGCTACTTCCAAAAACCCCATTTTTTAAACCGAATAATAAATCCCAACTCCCTTTAGCTTCTTTCCAAAAACTTGGGCTGACAGTATTTAATGGATGGCGTAAAAATGGAAGGAATAATGCACCCGCCCCTACACCTACACCCAATACAATTAATGCAATAAAAAAGCCTGCTACACGTAATGGGTAGTTTGCTGAAAGTACTTGATAAGTATCGTATGCGATATCTTTATGTTCAGACTCTTCAAGCATATGCCACATCCATAAACCACGCTGTTTATCATCAAGCGAGTTTGTAAATATTTCCTCGTTATTCATGGCATATTCCGCAAATACAGCAGTGAAATGTTCAATACCTGCCATCATAGACAATTTGAGTGGTTGTGGAAATTTCAGAAGCCCGTAATTAAATACTTGCTCTGCCAAAAATCGATACAATCGCACAGGCATATTGCGTGGAATTAAGGCATCATTAAATTCATCATGAACTTTTGAATGAATCGCTTCTTGACCAATTAAGCTAGTTAGACGTTGTTTAAGCACAGGGTCTTTAATCTGATCACGATGATGACGTGCAGTTTCAATAACCAACTCTTCACCATAGGTCAAAAATATCGACAATGCTGCAAAATACGCTGTCGCCCACTCCTTTTGCATGAAAAATTTAACATCAATTTCTTCGGATTTAAAATTGAAATTAAAGTGGCGAATGGGAATATCCGCCATGCGATCTTTTAAATCTGGAATCACTGTTGGAAATATTTTTGCGAATACTTTTTTGACTGGTTTGACTAACAACATAGGAGATTCTCTTTATTTTCGATAGGTCATGGATACTTGATTGCGCTAATGCCAAAACTCACACTTTCAGAAAAACCATGTTTCATTCCCCACAAAACTAAAACATCTCGTCTGAAATACCTTTAGCAATTTAGGTCAATTGATTAGCAATAAATGCCTTTTTTAGTTTGTCTAACAAATAAGTCTTTTTAAAATCATATTAAAAAACAATAGTCTTTTGTATGTGACCCATGAGAACAATGATTTTCACGCTACATTACTTGAATAGTACTTTAAATAATCGTTATGGTGATTCAGACGTTTTAAACGATAAAATAGAGATAAAAATGCAAATAAGTGAATCATGGATCGACCTAAATACAATCAATGCAAAACTTTATGTAAAAGTATGGCAACCTGAGCGATTTAAAAGTGATATACCCATTATCCTGCTCCATGATTCACTAGGTTCAGTACAACTTTGGCGAGATTTTCCTGAAGAACTGGCAAAGGTTACTGAACAAAAAGTAATTGCTTATGATCGATTAGGTTTTGGACAGTCTTCAATCCACACCAATACCTTAGCAGTAGACTTTGTTTCTACTGAAGCGACTGAGGCTTTTGCTGAAATTTTACAACAATTAAATATTCAAAATTTTATGATCATGGGGCATAGTGTCGGTGGTGGTATGGCAAGTTGTTGTGCAGCCTATTATCAAGAACGTTGCAAAGCATTAATCACCATGTCTGCACAATCTATGGTCGAAGAGCTCACACTTTCAGGCATTCGTGAAGCTAAGGAAATATTTAAACAAGATGGACAATTAGATCGCTTAAAAAAATATCATGGTGAAAAAGCACAATGGGTTTTAGATGCTTGGACTGAAACATGGCTATCTGAAGCATTTAAACATTGGACATTAGATGAATATTTACAAAAAATACAATGTCCAATGCTCGTCATTCACGGTGAACTTGATGAATATGGTTCTCTCAACCAACCACAACAATATATTAAAAATAGTCCCGCTCCCTCACAGTTATATATCATGGAAAATACCCATCACATGCCACATAAAGAAAAACCTGAAGAAGTGTTAGCTGTAGTTACTCAATTCCTAGAAAAATTGACTGATTTTACGCAACTCAATCACACAGCAAATGAGCAGGTTTAGAAATTGCATTTCAGAGACTGTCTAAAACGGACAGTTTCTCTATAATAAATGAATCTCTTGTACACTTTGACAATAACCATGTTGAACTTTGTTCTTCGTTACATGAAATGGCTTAATTTAGAAAATTTTAAATGGCGTAAACTCACGCTTGGCGAAATTCAAATTTGCCAAAGTGTATTTGCAAATTTAATTGATTACGATCAAGTAATTGTGATGAATCACCCATACCTACCATGGCAACCTGTTGGGATGTGTATGGCACCTGACGGTTGGATTTATCTCAAAGATCCTGACTATTGCGACGATTTTTCAACACAGCCTTTAATTGATCAAGCACTGTTTATCCATGAAATGGCACATATCTACCAACACCAACAAAAAATTAATGTTCTGTTCAAAGGTGCAATACTTCAATCGGCGCTGTATTTAAGCCTTGGGAAATACAATCCATATAAATATCAGTTAAAAACAAATAAACCTTACTCCGCTTATAATATTGAACAACAAGGTGATATTGCTCGAGATATTTTCCTTAAACGTATTGATAACATCATTTTATCAACCAAGACATCAAATTCATCTGTGGTCTAAATGCACAAATATTCATTACCTCAATTCATCTAACAAACTCGCGTAAAAGACCATCAAGCCCGTAAAAAAACTAACACTTACATAAATGTTCTATTTTCAAACATCACTGAATAAAATTTAGCATTTTTCTACAAAAAATCTTTATTTATAAATATAAAAATATTATAAATTCAGTGATATATTGGTTTCTAGCAGATTACTTGCAAGTTACTGATAGCATCTGTTTTTATTTTCGTTAGAATAGTCAAGGTCTGTAATTTTTACCTCGCAAGAAAATAAAGATTTACTGATTATTTTCTTGATTACTTATTGCACATTTTAATATTTTTTTGTATCTAAATACACATTGTTGAAAAAATAATTTCCATAAATATCATCAAATTGTGTATAAACCCTATTGGAATAGGACTAACTGTAAATGAAAAGCTTTAAAGTTGCTCTAGCGCAATTTTCACCGTATATCGGCAATATCGAATCTAATGTTCAACGCATGATTGAACAAGCCAATGCGGCAAAAGCACAAAATGCTGAACTGATTGTTTTTCCTGAATTATCAGTTCTTGGGTACCCCGCAGAGGATCTTCTGCTTCGCCCAAGTTTACACAAACGAACTCAGCAAGCCTTTGAACAACTTGCCACAGTAAAAGATATTGTGATGGTTTTTGGTTTTGTCAATCAAACCGAAGATGGTCAACGCCATAATGCTGCCGCTGTGATGAAAGATGGACAAGTTTTGGGTGTTTATAATAAACAAAACTTACCAAACTATAGCGTTTTTGATGAAAAACGTTATTTCACAGAAGGTCATCAACACCTTGTCTTTGAATACCTTGGGCACAAATTTGGTGTACTGATTTGTGAAGATGTTTGGTCACTACAAACAGCACAACAACTTGCACAACTCAATGTTGAAACAGTATTGGTACTCAACGCTTCTCCTTATGAAGTTGGTAAACCACAACATCGTATTGATACATTACAAGAATTAGCCAAGCAACTTAACTTGCACTTGGTTTATACCAACCAAGTTGGCGGTCAAGATGATCTAATTTTTGACGGCACAAGTTTTGTCATCAACAATTCAGGTGATGTTGCACTACGAGCGCCAAGTTTCCAAGAAAGTTTAAGCATTGCTGAATATCAAATTGAAAACAAAGCCTACAAACTTTCTGAAGCAGTTCCTGTACTTGGTACTATGGCAGAAATCTACCAAAGCCTTGTGATAGCAACACGTGATTATGTTCAACGCTCAGGCTTCCCTGGTGTAATCTTAGGTCTATCAGGGGGTATTGACTCTGCTTTGACCTTAGCCATTGCTGTTGATGCGATTGGTGCAGACAAAGTACAAGCCGTGATGATGCCTTATACCTATACCTCACAAATTAGCGTAGAAGATGCCACTGAGCAAGCAAAACGTATGGGTGTGACATTTGGTATTGCGGAAATTCATCCTATCGTAAATAGCTTTATGCAAACGCTGTTCCCATTCTTTGGTAATTCACCTGCCGATGCAACTGAAGAAAATCTTCAAGCACGTGCTCGCGGTACATTATTGATGGGCTTATCAAATAAATTTGGTAATTTAGTTCTATCTACAGGCAATAAATCTGAATTGGCTGTCGGGTATTGCACATTGTATGGCGATATGGTTGGTGGTTTTGCAGTTCTCAAAGATGTGTATAAAACCATTGTTTTTGAATTGGCAAAATACCGTAATACTGTCGGTGATACTATTGTCATTCCTGAGCGTGTGATTACTCGCCCACCATCTGCAGAACTACGTCCTGATCAAAAAGATCAAGATTCTCTACCTGCTTACGATGTACTCGATGCAATTTTGTATGCATACATTGAAGAAGATCAAAGCCAAGACGACATCATTGCCAAAGGTTTTGACAAAGATGTCGTTGAGAAAGTCATTCTTCTTGTTGATCGCAACGAACATAAACGTCGCCAAGGTGCAATTGGTCCACGTATTACTTCACGCGCATTTAGCCGTGAACGTCGCTACCCAATCGTCAATGGTTGGAAAGCTGGAGTATAAAGTCTATGGTAATGAGTAACTCCCCTTCTCCTACAGGTTTTACTCAGAACCTAGCACAGAATCTTGCTCAAGCACTTTTGCTTGAGCAAGTTCGTTTCATCAAACAACAACTCTTACAGCCTGAAAATAAAACATATATTCGAAATTTTATTTCTCAATCTTATCGCCATGCAGATCAAATTTTACTTAAAGATATTATTCAGCTTGAACAACTCAATGCTGTAGTTGAAAAGTATGCTTTTAAACTCAATTTAGGTGCTGACATTCTTGAGTTTATTGGTTTTGTCGCTCAAAAGACTCATAAATTTTCAGTCAACAGTCATACTATTTTGCATGACTTATTGTCCGATGAAAGTTTTGAATTATGGTTATTTAAAATTTTAGAATTAGAGCAACTCAAAGATTATATTCAAGACAATTTACAACATAACCCCCAAATTCAACATGTCAGCTTACAGCTTGCCAATCAAATTCTAGAAAGTAATACTCCTTGGCTCAATCAACTGCGCCAATACAATAGCAAACAAAGCAATATTGGAAGCAAAGTACTAAGCTTTATTCAGGATCAACAACAAAATATTGAACTAAAGCTCGAACAACAACTTGCAACTGCTATTCGCAAACAAGTCAGCCAAATCATTTTATTACCGTCTGAAGATTTAGCAGATATTGCAACCTATATTTGGGATGAAGTGAAACAACACTCGCTCAAAGAAATGCTTTCTCAAGTTGAGTCTATCGACTTTGAAGAGTTCTTTATTTTAGTTTATGAAACATGGAAAGAGCTACGCCAAACTGATTTCATGCAAGCCCTCATTTTGAATGTTGTTGCAGCATTTTATGAGTATTTTGGCGAATACAGCCTACAAGCGTTATTACATTCTGTTGGGTTAAATGAAAATGACCTTTTTATAGAAGCAGATCGCTTTATACCGTATTGCTTGGGTGCTCTCGATACACATAACCTTCTCGATGACATTATTCAATCACTGATTGCACCTTTCTATCACAATCAAGCGACGCAACAATTCATTGAAAACTATTTGTCTTCAAACAAATCTATTGAATAGTATTTAAAGTTTTTATTTTTTTAACAATAACCTATTTTAAAAATTTGAATCATGAATTTAATGATCAATGCCCAATAACATATACAAGATATATAAAAACAGGCAAATTTATTAAGAAAAACCCACCTATATCTTGCAATTATGGATACTTTGGAAGAATACGATGACGAACCGTCATTGATAGTTATGTTTGTTTAAGCACTGAACAATGCGAACGGATTCAATTAAAAACTTTACTCGCTGACCAAACGAACTGCTAAGTAAATTGAGTCTATCCGACCAATATTAAACAATATATTTAATTTTAAAATTAAAAATAATGCAAAAAAAAGACCATGCAGTGAGCATGGTCTATAAAAATGGTGGCTATGACGAGACTTGAACTTGTGACCCCCGCATTATGAGTGCGGTGCTCTAACCAACTGAGCTACATAGCCGTAAACTGTGGGCGCATTATCTGAATTTCTGCTCCATGCGTCAAGTCCTGTTTAAATACAATGATCATAGTTTAAACAACCAATAATCAAATGTTTAAAATTAATACATATTTACTCTAAAGACGATGCACAATAGTAAAATAATCCAACGAGATAATCTTATGCGTATTCAATATTTACTTATTGCCATGTTTATTCCAATGCTTGGTGCTTGTCAGCTCATTAGCCCCATTTTTGTCGATTACAATGGTGTACGTATGGATGTGGCAAAATGGATTAACAATCACCAACTCCTGAGTATGCAGCAAAAACGTAGTATGGCTCAACTCAGTAAAGCTCAGCAAAAATTAGTTCGTATTGATACGATTCCAGATGACCAAAAATTGAGTATTAGTAAAGAAAATTCAATTGCACTACATTGTGCTCATCTACATCTCAGTGCTAAACAAATAGATCAATTACAAAATCAAATTTTTGATGAACAAGAAAAAGAAAGAATCTTAAAAAAATATGAGCAAGAATTTCCGAAGATCAAACTTGATAGTTCAATGCTTCAATGTGAATAATTTTTTTAAAATATATTTTAAAATGAATCATAATTTTCATTAATAATTTTAAGTAACTCAAATTTCAGACAAAAAGAGACCACGTTATGAAACGTGGTCTATAAAAATGGTGGCTATGACGAGACTTGAACTTGTGACCCCCGCATTATGAGTGCGGTGCTCTAACCAACTGAGCTACATAGCCGTAAACTGTGCGCGCATTATGTATTTTCCTTGCATTAACGTCAAGTACTTCTGCGTCTAATTGATCAAAATTTGACGAAGTGAGCCGATAAGCCGGGTTCTGTCGAGAACGATCATTCCTCTAGGCGTACAATCACTCATACGCTCAAGCGACCTACCCGAATCCAGCACGGGCCGTGCCTCAGGATTCCTATTTGGTCTTGCTTCTGGTGGGGTTTACCTTGCCGTGAACTGTTACCAGACACGCGGTGCGCTCTTACCGCACCCTTTCACCCTTACCTTCCATTTCTCCGAAAAGAAACGATACGAAGGCGGTCTACTCTCTGCTGCACTTGCCGTCGGTTTACACCGCCCAGGCGTTACCTGGCACCCTGCCCTACGAAGCCCGGACTTTCCTCCCCTGTTTCAATCACGGAGATCTACACAGCAGCGATCGTCTGGCTCACTTCGGGGCGTATGCTACCAAATTTTTCACTTAATTGCTTGTGCTTTTTTGAGCAATTAACTTTTTATATTTATCCATTAACTCATCTTGGCTTTCCACATGATCAGGATCGTTCGGAATACAGTCGACAGGACAAAATAATGCACATTGCGGTTGATCAAAATGACCTACACATTCAGTACACAAATTTGGATGGATTTCATAAATCTCTGCGCCCATAAAAATCGCTTCATTTGGGCACACAGGTTCGCAGACATCGCAATTGATACATTCATCGGTAATGATTAAAGACACTTCACCAGCCTTGTTGATGTTTACGTGCAAAAGCTTCTACAACACAGGGTGGTACAAACTTATTTACATCACCCTTTAAACGAGCAATTTCACGTACCATCGTTGAAGAAATAAAAGAAAATTGTTCAGATGGTGTTAAAAACACCGTTTCAAAATGATGGTCTAATTGACGGTTCATATTTGCAAGCTGAAATTCATATTCAAAATCAGAAACCGCTCTCAAACCACGTAACACAGCTGTAGCATTTTGTTCACGAGCAAAATTAACCAACAGACCATCAAAGCCAACAAACTCAACATTAGGCAAATGTTTAAGTGATATTTTTGCCAAATTAACCCGCTCTTCTAAACTGAACACAGGATTTTTATGATGTCCAATGGCAATCGCCACAACAACTTCATCAAACATTCTTGCTGCACGGGCAACTAAATCAACATGACCATTGGTAATTGGATCAAATGTTCCTGGATAGATGACACGAGTTTTAGACATCCATTTGTACTCTGCTTTGTTATGTATACTTATAGTTTATCAAAAACTATGCACTTAGCGAACTATCTACGACAATTGAAATGACTTCACCTCGGAGCAAGTTTGAGGCACAATAAGACATTCCTGGAATTTTTGTATTATGTCGAAAAATATTGTCGTTAAAAAAAATAATGGTGGCACAATTGCACAGAATAAACGTGCACGCCACGATTATTTCGTTGAAGAAAAATTTGAAGCAGGACTTTCACTACAAGGTTGGGAAGTCAAATCGTTACGTGCTGGACGCATGACCATCACTGAAAGTTATATTACTTTTAAAAACAATGAAGCGTATCTTTTTGGTGCTCAAATTCAACCATTGTTAACGGCTTCTTCACATGTCGTACCTGAAGCGACACGTACACGTAAACTGCTTCTTTCTCGCCGTGAAATTGAAAAGCTCATGGGCGCAATTAACCAAAAAGGTTATACCTGCGTTCCACTTGCATGTTATTGGAAGGGTCGTTTGGCGAAACTTGAAATTGCTTTGGTAAAAGGTAAGCAATTGCATGATAAACGAGCAACTGAAAAAGACCGTGACTGGCAACGTGATAAAGCCCGTTTATTTCACAAGTAATTTTAAATCACTCTTTCAAACAAAAAACCTCCAAAATTCGGAGTTTTTTTGTTTTTAGATAATCAATTTAGCAAAACTTTAAACTGCCATAACAGTTCGATACTACTTTTTGGTTACCCAATTGTTGATTTTGTAACTTAAAATAGACAGGATTGACTAAAGTAGAGGAATTTAAGTCAGCTTGAATTGTTGATGTTAGTGGGTTATCTGCCAATAAACTTATTACATCAGTTAAATATCTGGCATTGGCTTTAGGCTTATTGACATAATCAGGTGTTAAAGTTTGTGTAACGCGTTGAGCAACCTGAGCTAAAATTGCATCATCAAGAATAATCGGTTGTGTAACATTCAACTTACCAAGTTGTACTGGATCTGCAAAAGACATCCACCACCCTTTTTGTGCCACATCAGTATTACCACTCATTTGACTTAGACTGGTCTTACCAGCATCTGCCGTACTCACAGTTGCTCCTGGCCACAATAATGCAATAGATTGTAAAGATAAATATCCGCCTGTACCTGTTAATGGAATATTGTGAAACATACTTAAAGATTGTTCAAAGTCGATACTTAAATTTAAATTTGTAATCGCTGAATCTTTGCCCATTTTAAATTTGGCGGTATCTTTCAATGCTGTAATAAGACCACAACCTCGACCACTCACGTTATTACAATTCAAATCAACTTCCAAAACATCATTTGTAAATAAGCTCGATGAGTATTGCCCTGCACTATCAGCTGCAATTGGAATTTTACTCAATACTGTTCTAATGTCATTCACCATTGCTTTTGTCTGGCGTGTGCCATTAATCGTGAATGGATTAATCGTGAAATCTGTTGAAACCGAAGGAACTGTAATCCCTGTTGAAGCTGTAGATGTTGGCTTACTGCTAAAATTAATATCGGTATCGGCTAATCCACACCCCCCGATTAACCCTACACATAATCTTGCTACACCACCCAATTGCTGAGTCTGAGTTAGACCAAATGTAGTTTGTTGTGTATAAGCTGTACCCGTCGTCCCCGCAATTTGCATAAATCCACTTAATCGTTGAATTCCGTCTGTTGTAGATGCAACTGAATTATTTTCTAATCCTGCAGAAAGTAAGGCGTTAATTTTCTCTGCACTAAAGCGTAGACCTTTAATTTCACGAGTTGAAGATGACGTTGGGTTGCTAATTGCAAACTCCATAAATGGATTGGTAATTTTCCCACTCGTTGCTGCACGTCCGTTGTCATATACAGGTACGCCATTGCCGTCATAAGAACTAGGCAAACCACTCAAGGCTAGATTTTTAATATCAATATCACAAGCACCTGCACCATTTACACCACCACAACCCAATTGTAGATTTTTAATATTGGCATTGAGCTCAAGTTCAGCCTCCACCCCCAATTTATAAAACCCAATATTATTACCCGTAATATTTTTCATTGGGTTCTTAGCATCAGTCGGTGCAAGATAAGACAGACTCATTAAAGCTTGCCCCTCTACTTGTGACATTTCTTTATCAGATAATTCAGTTAATTGTTTTGCATCAGCGAAAGTATTTTGCATCCCTCCCAATACGAGAAAAGCGCAAAATGAACGTTTAAATGTTGTATGTCTAACCATTAAAATAACACTCCATTTTATTTTTATAGCTTAATTTTAGTTTTATTGAATAATTATCAAGCAACAATATAACATCAGCATTGGCAATAAAACACATAATTGATAATCCAATCACACTTTATCCTTAAACACACATGTTTAAAAATTATTTATTTAATAAAATTTCAATTAAATTAAAATTTTAACAATCTATTGTTTAATTTTTCTTATTAGCATTTTATGACATACCACTTATCTGACAACCAAATAAGAACAAAAAAACGAGGATAATCCTCGCTTTGCATATATTGATATTTTGAATCATACAATAATGATTAACCACTTATTTCATTGATCTCATGTAAGATTATTCATAATGGGGTTATTCTATTTAAGACTTGAGCAATATACTCACCAAAATACCTTGCTGTTTCTAAATCACCCGATGGTGGTGTTACTTCAGCAGATGCATTGTCCGATTGAGTCATCAAGCCTAGAAAACTCGACATACGATTTAAATCTGCCCCACTACGCCCTGTTGGCATCATGGGTAAGCCTGTCCATAACATACCATGTTGCATGGCAAAAAGATTAATTTGCTGTAAAACTGCTAGTTTATCACCACTTAATCCACCTCCATTGGTAAACGCTGCTCCAAGTTTACCTTGCCATGAGCGTGCCAACCAACGCTTTGAAGACTGTTCCATAAATTGTTTTAAATTTGAGGTCAGACTCCCCATATACGTTGGACAGCCGAGAACAATCGCATCTGATTGATCTAAAGCGTCCCAATCAACCGCATCAATTTGCATTAAATGCACAGTCATTCCTGACTGAGTTACACCTTGTGCAATATATTGTGCAACTTTTTCAGTATGACCATAGGGACTGTGATAAACGATTGCAACTGAACGGAAAGATAAGGACATATCAATAAAAATAAACAAATTTAGTTCAGTTTAACATTAATTATTGCATAAAGACGAATGTTGCCATACGTCCTGTCTTGGCATCACGGCGATATGAGTAAAAGTCTTGATCTTGCCCATAAGAGCACTGATCGCCACCCAATACCATTGTAATACCCTGTAAATTTAAAATATAACGAGCAATTGCATAAAGATCTGCATAGAACTTTCCATCCTGTTCACCTGCTTTAAACGCAGTTTCAAGTTCAGGATATTTATGACAAAAAGCCGTTTTTACTTCTGCACCAATTTCAAAACATGGTTGACTAATCGCCGCTCCCATCCATGCCCAAGTCGGCTGGCTCTTCATTTCAGTAATGGTGTTTTCAATAATACCACCTGCTAAACCACGCCAACCTGCATGTAAATTGGCAATTTCTGTACCATCAGCATTGCCTAAAACTATAGGTAAACAATCGGCTGTCATCATCATTAAGGCATGTTGCGCAGACTGTGTCACCAAACCATCGCCAATTAAGGCTTCAAAACATATTTCATTATTAATTGTATGACAAATAGTACTGTGTGTTTGAGTCATCCAAGTGATTTTATTCACACCGTATTCAGCAAAATCATCGAGTAAAATCATCCGATGTTGCTGTACACGTTCAGGCAAGTCATTGACATGCAATGCAAGATTAAATCCTGCGAGTTCAGGCTGTTCTGTTTCTAATGCTTTGGCATGTTGAATCTGTGTTTGCCCTACATAGACCCCTTTCGGCAACCCTTGAACAAATTGCATATCAATCTCCTGATGATGTGATGGATGCATCCCAATTGATGTTATCCATGTCCTTTTCAAAATGCCATTTTCATTGAATGGCATTCCAAACCTACATTCAAACTATGTATCAATAGGCTTTATTTTCAGTACGTAAAATTTCCAAAAATTCAGTGAAGTCTTCAGCCCAAGGCGCTTCAAACATCATTTCCTCTTTAGTTTTAGGATGAACTAAGCCCAGTTTAGTTGCATGTAATGCCTGACGTTTAAAGCCACGCAATGCATCCGTTAAGGTTTCAGATGCGCCTGCGGGCACTTTTACACGGCTCATATACACAGGATCACCCACCAATGGGAAACCTAAATAACTAAAATGCACACGAATTTGATGGGTACGTCCCGTTTCAAGTTGCGCCTGCACACGAGTAAAGTTTTGAAAACGCTCTTTGACATTAAAATGCGTTACCGCATCACGTCCACCCGGTAGAATCGCCATTTTAATGCGGTCTACAGGATGGCGTTTAATCGGCTCATCAATGGTGCCACCCGCAATAATGTTGCCATAGCAAATTAAATCATAAATACGGTAAACCGTTTTTCTAGCCAATTGTTTGCTAAGTGAAAACTGAGATTCGAGATTTTTAGCCACAACCAAAAGACCACTTGTGTCTTTATCGATACGATGTACCAAACCTGCGCGCGTCAATTCGGCAGCTTTTGGGTAGTGATAGAGCAAGGCATTGACAAGTGTACCATTCGGATTACCCGCCCCTGGATGTACAACCATACCAACAGGCTTGTTGATGACCATAATATCGTCATCTTCATAGATAATATTCAATGGAATATTTTCAGGCTGCGCTGCAGTTTGTACCTCAAGTTCAACTTCAAGCGTTAACATTTCAGTGCCTTCGCACTTATATTTTGGCTTAACGATGTTACCATTTACCAACAAATGGCCGTCTTTCATCCATTGCTTGAGTTTTTCACGAGAAAAGTCATTCCAAACTAGTGCTGCCACTTGGTCAATACGTTGCCCTAGATAGCTTTCATCCAGTTGAAATTGCAACGATAAACGTGTTGCAGTTGAAGCGGAATTATGATTATCTGCATCCTCAGAATCTTCGAGTAAGAAGTCATTTTCTGAAAAGTTAGAATTAGAAGATTGTGCTGAAGTCATTTGCTCATTCGGACAAAAGTGGTTTAATAGCGCAATTGTAGCCTATTGCCCGTATAAACAGAGGAATTTTTATGTCGCTACCACGTTATAAAGTTACGATGCTCGCTGTATCTTTGGGTTTAGCAATGGCTTTAGTCGGCTGTAGCAGTAATCCAAAGAAAGAGATCGTTGACACTGGGCCACAATCTAGTGAAAAAATTTATTACGATAGTGCGATGAAATCCCTCAGTAAAGGGCAATATGGCGATGCTGTAAAATCATTAGAAGCCATTGATACATATTACCCAACGGGGAATTATGCACAGCAAGCACAGCTTGAACTTTTATATACAAAATTTAAGCAAAAAGATTATGAAGGCGTAATTGCCCTTGCAGATCGTTTCATTCGTTTAAATCCACAACACCCAAATGCTGACTATGCGTATTACATTCGTGGTGTGGCAAATATGGAAATGAACTACGATAGCTTGTTACGTTATACATCATTGCAACAATCGCACCGTGATGTCAGCTATATGAAAGTCGCTTATCAAAACTTTGTCGATTTTATTCGCCGTTATCCAAGCAGTCAGTATGCTGTAGATGCTGCGCAACGGATGAAATTCATTGGTCAGGAACTTGCTGAAAGTGAAATGAATACCGCACGTTTTAACATAAAACGTAAAGCATATTTGGCTGCAATTGAGCGCGCTCAGTGGGTGATTGAACATTATCCACAATCTCCACAAATACCAGAAGCTTTGGCAACAATGGCTTATGGCTATGAAAAATTAGGCGATAAAGCAACAGCTCAACAATATATTGAAACACTCAAACTCAACTATCCCCGCTTAGTTAAATCTAATGGCGAAGTGAATTTACGTGCTGCACGTAATGAAGGCAGTTGGTGGAATAAAGCAACGCTTGGTATTTTGGGTCAAAAAGCTGAAAACGTAAATACAGCAGAAACTGTAGTGAATAGTGGTACAAAAGCACCGAGTACTCAAAGCACAGATCCAAGTTTTTTAAATCGTATGAGTTTTGGTTTACTTGATCGTCCTGATCAAAGTACAGCACCAAGTGATTATGCACCTGCGGGTGAAAGTCTATATGACAAACAACGACCGCAGAATTAAACATTCGATGCATTCAATGGTGATTTAAAACATCGTTGTTCAAAATAAGTACCAAAAAAAGACAGGCAATATACCTGTCTTTTTTGTTTTATGGGCTGAACTCTTTTTCTGTTAAACTGACCATCCCAGTTTAACTTTGTTCATTCGGCTTTATATTTATGGCAATTCCTCAGCACACTATTGACCAAATTCTTGATCGTACAGATATTGTCGATCTTATTGGTCAGCGTGTGAAATTGAAAAAAACAGGACGTACCTACTCAGGTTGCTGCCCTTTTCATCAGGAAAAATCGCCATCGTTTCATGTCTATCAAGACAAACAGTATTTTCATTGTTTTGGTTGTCAAGCCAACGGTAATGCCATTCGCTTTTTGATGGATATTGATCATCGCAACTTTATTGATGTGATGAAAGATTTATCGAGCCAAACTGGTATTGAACTGCCAAAAGACAATGTCGATAATAAAAAGCTATCGTATAAACGTGAAGCACCGAAACCAAAGACACAGATTACAGCAAATAACAACACACAAAATAGCAGTGCTCAAAAAACCGTACCGCAAAACCAACCTGTAGATATATCATCAACATCTTTTTTTGAGATCGATCCTTTTGAGGCTTTTCAAAACACGCCTGATTATGATGGCATGTATGAGCATGATTTCAATGCTGAGCTACAAATACAACAGGAAGGAAATCTTTACGATTTACTTGAAAATGTCGCTCAATTTTACGAGAAACAATTACCACAGAGCAAAATTGCACAGCAATATTTTAAAAAGCGTGGGCTCAGTTCTGAAACCATTCAATATTGGCGCTTAGGCTATGCCCCTGAAGATTGGCAACATCTTGAAAAAGCCTTTCCTCAAGATATTGAAGGGCTTAAACTGGTTGGCTTAATTCGTACGAGTGACAATGGTCGAGAGTTTGATTTACTTCGTGAACGGGTCATTTTCCCCATTCGTGATGTCAAAGGTCGTGTCGTTGGCTTTGGTGGTCGTGCGCTGAATGATGAAATAAAACCCAAATATATCAACTCACCTGACTCTGAAGTTTTTCATAAAAATCAGTTGTTATACGGGCTATTTGAAGGTCGTAAGCAAAAAGCCAATCAATGGTTGATGGTTGAAGGCTATATGGATGTTATTGCGCTACAGCAATATGGCATTTATGGTGCAGTGGCAACACTCGGTACAGCAAGTAATGCTGAGCATTTAACCACATTATTTAAGCAAAATAATCAAATTACAATTGCCTTTGATGGTGATGCTGCAGGACAAAAAGCCGCACGGCGAACACTTGAAATTGCACTGCCATTACTCAATGATGGTCGTGAATTAAAGTTCTTTGTTGTACCTAAAGAGCATGATCCTGACTCTCTAATTCGTAAAGAAGGCATCGAAACCTTTCATAAACTTTGGCAAGGCTCACCACTATTATCAGACTTTATGTTTGCTTTGCTCAGTCAAAATTATGACATCACCACGCCTGAAGGTAAAAGTCAGGTAATGGCTGAGCTCAACCCACTGGTTGAGCTCCTTCCTAAACAGGGTTCATATCGTTATTTATTACGTCAGTTTTTTAGAGAAAAACTTGGTTTTAACAAAAAATGGCAACCACCCGCTAGCGTTGATGCATCGCTGTCATTCAACATCAGTATGCGTGATGAAGACTTTGCAATCGCTACATTAATGCATCATCCATTTTTATACATTCATTTTGAAGTGCTACGTGCATTACTACCAACAGATGAGCTACTGTCGCATATTTTAGCTATTTTTGACACTATCTTTGATCACTTACCCAATGACCAAGAACTCGCAACCTACTACATTTTAGGTGCGTGTAGTGCGTATCAGCATGAACTTGCAGCGATTATCCAACGTACCAACATTGAAACACTCATTGATGCACCCGAAATCGCAGATAATTTAGCTTCTGAATACTCTCTTGCTTTACAAGAAAAATATCTACGTTTAAAAATAAAGGCATCAACTACACTGATTGAAAAGCGTAATTTACGTCAACAACTCAATAACCTCACCAAACGGATCGGGCTAAAACTGACATTAAGCTAAATTATAGATCATCTTATTGACTTGATAAAAAGACGAGTCATAATAAAAAGCTTAGTCATAAATTTATTATGATTAAGCTTTTTATTATATTGCATATTCTTTGTACTTATTTTTATAGGTCAATCAAAGATTTAATGCGATTTTGGTTTACGCTGATGATCAAAAATTTCACTCAGATGTTCTTGCAACCATTCCAAATGCGATGGATCTTCATCTTGCGCCGCATTACGTAACAACATAGACGTTGGATGTAAAAGTTTTTGTGTCAAACGATGTGCAAAGTCTTCAAGCACTTTTTCTGCTGACTCACCTGCTTTTAAATGTTCCAAAGCAAAAGCCAACTCTTCCTGTGCCTGTTGTTCTCCGTGCTCACGATAGTGACTAATCACGCCACCTGCCTGATGAATTTTTTGTTGTGTCACCAATTGTGTCACTAACTGATTCACCATTATTTCAGCTTCTACAGCTGCTTGTCTACGCTGTGCGAGATTGTCATCAATCACCGATTGCAAATCATCTACACCATATAAATAAACACCATCTAGGCTATCTACTTTGGGGTCAATATCACGAGGTACAGCTAAATCGACCATAAGCATTTGCTGATAACGACGTTTCTTTAAAGCCACTTTGACATCTGTAAAAGCAATCACCTGATGCAAACTTCCGGTACAACTACAAATCACATCTGCACGGTGTAAATTGTTTGCAAGTTCATCAAATGGAATAATTTCTACTGAAACACGATGAGAAATTTCTTGTGCCAATGCTTCAGCACGTTCCTGCCCACGGTTACAAATCAAAATTTTAGCCACACCCATTTCTGCTAAATGTTTAGCAACAAGACTATTCATTTCCCCTGCAGCGACGACCATCACTGTCAATTTTTCAGGTTTACTAAAGACTTGTAATGCTAACTGTGCAACCGCATAACCCATCGAAACTGCATGACTTCCTACTGCTGTTTCTGAGCGCACTCGTTTGGCAGCATAAAAAGCATATTCAAAAATTTTATTTAAATCTTGCGAAACAGTATCAACATCTTTGGCAAGTGATAATGCTGTTTTTACTTGCCCAAGAATTTGTGGCTCACCCAGCATCAGTGAATCGAGTCCACTTGCAACACGCATTAAGTGTGAAACAGCTTCGGTGTTTTCATAGCGGTAAACATGATTGGCAAGTTGTTTGACATCAACACCATTGGTTTGGGCGAGCCAATCTAATACCATATCGGCATTATCTGCCATGGCATAGACTTCTGTGCGGTTACAGGTAGAAACCACGACCATATCATTTAAATGGGCGCACTGACTCTGCTCCGCAAGCAACGTTTTTAGTCTCTCAGGATTAAAAGCGATCTGCTCTCGAAGCTCAACTGAAGCAGTTTGATGATTGACGCCCAATGCAAAGAAAGACATATCAGATCATCAATTCACTAAAATTATGCTATTGTGCAATAAAGGTGTCATAAAAAGCATTACTTGGATAAACAAAAATTGCGTCAAATGAATAGCCGAAGTACCGGCACGACAATTAGACAGTATTCTACCACATTCTTACTTGTCGGTAGCATGGCTTCGAGTGCTCATATCCGAGCATCCGAACAGTTTTCTCATGCTCGTTCAAATACAGATGCCATTAAACAAAGCATGATTGCTGAATTTTCATTGGCTTACCATGATACTGCAACAGCATTGCACAACTATACCGTCTTGGCAATTCGTAGTAATTCAACTTCAGTTAAACAACGTGCTTTAAATATTGCCATTGAACAAAATGACTTACAATCTGCACTCGATATTGCCACTCACTGGGTTGTTCAAGAACCAGAAGACGTTCCTGCCAAATTTTATTTGGCACATATTGCGCTAAAATCACACGAATATGAACTTGCTGCCGAGACACTCGATAGTATTTTAACCCTCGATGCCAATGCTGACTTAGAAAAAATTCTAGAAGGTATTTCACCTGAGTCTGAAGAAGATCGTCAAAACCTACTTGACACTTTACGCACCAGTAAAGAGCGAGAAAATCCTTCTGTTTTAATTTTAATTGCGGGTCTTGAAGCACAGAACAATGAGATTGAACTCGCATTAAAAACCGTCAATAAAGCCCTCCGAAAACGTCCTAAAGTAACAGGCTTTATCCTAATGAAAGCCAATTTACTTATGGCTTTAGGCGATGATAAAGCTACGCTCAAATGGTACGAAACAAGTAGTAAAAAGCATAAGTATAATTTAGAAGTACGCCTTGCTGAAGTTCGCTATTTAATTAAGACCAATCAAGCTGAGTCAGCACTCGAAAAACTTGAAAAAATAATCAAAACATGGCCTGATGCAGAGGAAGCTCTGTTCATTGCAGGTTTAACTGCGATTGATTTGAAAAAATACGATCTCGCTGAACAATATTTGGTTGAACTGCGTTATTCGGCACGTTATCAAAATGAAGCCTATTACTATTTAGCAGTCAATGCTGAGCGTAAAGAGCATCTAGAAACAGCAAAAGCCTATTATCGTTTGGTCGATGGAAATTTATATACCGTTTCTCGGCGTAACTTGATCTCGATTTATGAACAACAAAATAAACTTAATGATGTTCTACGTTTTCTCACACAGGAACGAGTCAATTATCCGCAACATGCGAGCTTTCTTTATCAGGCACAAGCTGAAATTTTAAAACGCATGAACAATAAAAAAGCAGCATTGCGACTTTTGACTGAGGCTGTTAAAAACCTACCCGATGATCCTGAAATTTTATATTCAGAAGTCTTACTATTAGATCCCTTTACTCAAAGTGAACAACTTGATCGTTCTTTACATCAACTACTCATTTTAGAGCCGAACAGCCCCACATATCTCAACGCTTACGCCTACACACTTGCCCTACAAAACAAACGCTTAGATGAGGCTAGACAGTATGCAGAACAAGCACTTGAATTTGCACCCGATCAAGCCTCTATTTTAGATACCTTAGGTTATATTGCATTTTTACAAAATGATTTTGATACATCAGCTCAAGTCCTCGCTAAAGCATGGCAAATCAGCGGTAGCAATGCCATTGGCGTACGCTATGCCAAAGCGTTGTATATGCAAGGTGCACTAGATGAGTTTGAATCTGTTTTACAAAAAATAAAACAAAATCAACCTGACGATCCTCAATTACAACAACTTGATTCGTTATTGTTAGTCCCACACAGCAAAAAGAGTTAATTTCATTCATGCCATCATTGCGCCATACCCTTTTTATTTTAACCACTGTTTCAGGCTTAGCCCTCAGTGGTTGTCAAACTGTGACTAAAGCACCGATTCAACCTGTAACACCTCCACTCGGCACAGAGTCTGGTACATCTGAAGTCATTCAGAATAATTTTGATCTTCAAGGTAAAATCGGCGTTAAAACCCCACAACAATCAGGCAGTGCATTTTTCACATGGACGCAACATGCAGAAAAATTCGAAATACAACTCACTGGAATTTTAGGTATTGGGAAAACCATTATTGAAGGTGATGCCAATCAGGTGACCTTAAACAGTTCTAAAACAGGCGAAATTACTGCGGATAGTCCAGAAGAACTACTTGAACGAGCAACAGGCTGGATTGCCCCAATTAGGCATATTGTGAGTTGGGTACAAGCACGCCCTGCGACGACTGATGCACAGATCAACAAAGATGACTTTCAACGTATCAACCAAATTCAAGAAGATGGCTGGAATGTTATGTTGAGTTATGCCGATCAAGCCACATTACCCAACAAGTTAATTTTGAAACAGCAACTTGAAGGTGGTAAAGAAAACCGTATTACAATGGTAATACAAAATCGTTAATTCACCTTTATATCGAATATATCATCCATGATCAGAGTCCCTGCCCCTGCCAAGCTGAATCTTTTTTTGCACATTACCAGTCGTCGTGCAGATGGTTATCACGAGCTACAAACTATTTTTCAGCTTATTGATTTGTTCGATTGGCTTGAATTTGAACAAACAGAATATTCAAGTGAAAATGATGCCATTCACATTGATGGATTAAACAGCGTTGAGTTACAGCAAAATTTAATTTACAAAGCAGTCGAAATACTTAAACCCTTTGCTAAAGCACAAACAGGATTAAATATTCGCCTCGAAAAAAATATTCCAATGGGTGCAGGACTTGGTGGTGGCTCATCTGATGCAGCAACAACCCTCATAGTCGTCAATCAACTTTGGCAATGTGGATTAAGTATTGATCAATTGGCTGCTTTAGGTCTGCAACTCGGTGCGGATGTACCTGTATTTGTTCATGGACGCAATGCATGGGCAGAAGGCATTGGTGAACACTTATCATTCATAGACTTAGATCAAAAACAATACATAATCATCAAACCTGAGTGTTTTATCAGCACCCAACAGCTATTTTCACAAAAAACATTGACAAGAGATACAAAGCCTACTAAATTTTGCGCCTATCAGCTTAAGCCATCCAGTTTTGGAAACAACTTTGAGCCAGTGGCACGAAGTTTATATCCAGAAGTTGATGTAGCGATGCGGTACTTAGATCAGTTCGGTACAGCAAAGCTTACAGGTACAGGTGCTTGTGTTTTTGTTGAAGTCACTGAAAAAATGAATGTAAGTGAAGTGTTAAATCATTCTCCCTATAAAGCCTATTTGGTCAATAGTTTGAATGAATCTCCACTAATTCAATTTAAAGTGTAATGATAGGGGCGTCGCCAAGTGGTAAGGCACCGGGTTTTGATCTCGGCATCCGTTGGTTCGAATCCAGCCGCCCCTGCCA